>DATDCP010000555.1:0-6949 GCA_036524255.1 Chitinophagaceae bacterium | reverse complement strand
GCATAAGGATTACCAGCAGGTGAAGTCGCTGGCAAACCAGCATAGACAGGATTGGATTTTCCATACGTCCATCCAGGAGTACCGGTTGCCTTGATCCTTTCTTCATAGCCAAGGATCTCACTGCCATTCATCATATCAAAGTTGGTAGCCTGGGGTCTCTCTGTAAATCCAAGTTGAGTGCGATATTGAATATTTGTCGTCCCTCTTTTTCCTTTTTTTGTTGTGATCACAATAACGCCTGCGCCTGCCCGTGATCCATATTGAGAAGCTGCGCTGGCATCTTTCAAAACAGTAATTGATTCAAAATCATTTGGATTAAGAGTTTGAAAAGATCCGGCTGCAAGCGGCACGCCATCAACTACATATAATGGTTGAGCAAATGCGGCGGTAACGGATTGCACACCCCTGATCCAAACCTGTGCATTAGCACCGGGCTGGCCTGAACCTGAATTTATCTGCAGGCCTGCTGCCCTGCCTTGTAATGCCTGGTCAAAAGATCCTACAGGTACTGTTTCAATATACTTTGCATCTATTTTTGAGGCTGCACCTGTAAACTTAGTTTTTGATTCACGAGTGTACCCAGTTATAACTACTTCTGTCAAACTTTTATCATCAGTGACAAGTGTGACTTCCAGATTCGATGCAGTTCCTATATCTCGGGTAATAGAAGCAAAACCTACTGAGGTAAATACAAGACTACGAACTGAATTAGTGATCGTAATAGAAAACTCACCAAGTGAATTTGTGGATGTTCCCACATTACCTCCGGTAATTGTGACTCCCGGCAGTGGGCTTCCTTTATCGTCTGTTACCTTACCTGTAATTGTGCGGTTTTGTGCTATTGCAAACAAAAACAAAGGCAGCAGAGCAATGAGAAAAATTATCTTTTTCATTAGCATTTAGTTTTGATTAAACAATGAAAATGGTATCCTGAAAACGTAATAGAACGTTTGAAATGACAGCACTAATTAGAAAATTGCTGTTATATACTTCATGGAAAGAACCTGAACCATGAAAATTTATAGTTAAGCCCGCATAACTAAAATTTAAACTTGTAAGTGATCTGGATTTGAAATTCTTTTTCGTCTGTTGTACCTCATTCTCGACAAATAGGTATGTGATATGGGTAATGAAATATCGCCCATGCCCTATTCTAATGATGTATGGAAAAGACTTCATCAAAAATGTAAAAGAATAGATCCATTTACCAGTGCATTCATTTTTGCGCTAGTGTATACGGAATTGTATTCGTAATTGCGGGAGCTTCTAAAAAGATAGCTTAAAAGCCATTTTTATTTTAAACCAATTGTCTACCTTCAAAGACCCATCATTAAACTATTTATTATGCCAAACAAAAATTCAACACTTACCTATCGTTGGTTCCAGGAAGTTTGGAACAACGGCCGTAAAGATGCAATTGATGAAATGCTGGATGACAATGCTATTGTTCATGGAATTGAAGGCGTCAACACACCAGGCCCTGAAGGATTCAAAGTTTTTTATGACAGCTTCAAACAACAATTCCCAGAGGTGCATGTAGAAGTGGAAGATGCAGTTAGCGAAGGAGGGTATGAAACATCCCGCTGCACTGTTCGTGCAACTAATGCTAATAACCAAACAGTGACTTTCAGCGGTATGACTTACATGCAGGTAAGAAATAACAAGATCGTTGAAGCCTGGAACAATTTTGATTTTCTTTCAATGTATCAGCAACTGGGTTTTAAGATGGCTTTGCAGGAGGAGGTAGTGTAAAAACAAAAGCGTCCCGGCTCCCCGGAACCTTTATGAAAGGCCTGGCCAACCTCGATGTATTAAATAGATCGATGGTGATGGAAGTGAAAAGTTTTTTCCATAATCTATTAATTACCCTTATAATTGTAAGGAGTATACCGCTGCCATTGCCAGGGAGTAAACTTATCACCAATAGCAAACTCAAGTAATTCTTTAAAAATGGATTCGCCGTTATCGCTGTTTGTAAGAATAACTATGCCTATTTTTTTTCCTGGAAAAAGAATAGTGTAATGCTGAAAGCCCTCTCCATGACCTTCTTTGAATACGCCAAAACCATAAGGTGTTTGCAATCTTCCCCATCCAAGGGCATAGCCAAGAAGAATATCATCATTATCTGAAGTAGAATCTTTCCATGATTCTGGCCCCATTTGGAATTTACTGCGAAGACGAAGCTGTTGCCTAAAAAGAGTATCATAGGTTGCAGGTTTCAGTATCTTCTTTTGCAACACAGCTGCCGTAAACAAATTATAATCATCAGGTGTAGTTTCGAATGTACTTGCCGCACGAGGTGCATTATCCTTATCTTTTGGATATGGCTTACCAGTTTTATCATGACCAAAGCAATAATCTGATTCGAACCTGGGCTGCCATGTGTAAGAAGAATTTTTCATACCAAGAGGGCCAAATAGTTTTTCCTGCATCAGCTCATTAAGTGATTTTGCTGTAAGCTTTTCAATAACAAATTGTAGATAACAAAATCCTTCTCCTGAATAACTGTATTGCGACCCTGGTTCAAAATGTATATGCAACTTCTGATCGGGTTCATCCCAGCGCCAGTTGGCAAAACCGGATGAATGAGTAAGACATTGACGTGCTGTTATTTTTTTATACAACTTATCATCTTTTAAAGAAGTGTAATCCTGGTTCCAGCTTGAACCTTTTCCATATTCATACACCGGCTGGGGAAGATAATCCTGTAATGGTTTATCAAGACTGATTATCTTTTCTTCAACCAGTTTTAAAACCAGTACAGCAAAAACTGATTTGCTGAAAGAAGCACCGTAAAAATTAGTGCTTGTTTGTAGCGGAACCTTTGTTTCTGAATTTTTATACCCAAACACTTTATGATAAACTGGTTTGCCGTCATTGAATACATTGATGGCTATTCCGGTTACTGATGCATCTTTTATCAATTGATTCATCTTATTGTTGAGTTGTTGTGCAGATATCTGACTATTATCCAGCCTAACAATGGTTTGAGTAAAAACAAAGGAGTGGATGAAAACAAAAAACTGAATTAAGATAAATTTTTTCATATTTGAAGTTAAGGACATAATTGAATTTAATATAGCCCTCTTGACTATATCATTTGTTTTTTTATGCTGTTTGTTTACCATTTCCTGTTGTTTATTGACAATAGTATTTAGCGCATCCATTTATGAAATAATCTTGTGAAAGGATTTGTAAAAGACCTTAAACATCAAAAAAAACTACAATTATGAAACTCATTTTTGCAATTGCTCTAATTACAATGCTCTTTTGTCATTGTTAAGCTTAGAAGAACAAAACGGGGGTTTTTACATCCCCGTTTTTCTACAATAAAAAATAAATAAATGAGTAAACTAATACAGTTTGGAGAAAATGTAGAGGGACATAACATCCCTGTTTTAAATGAAAGAGAAATAAGAGCCGCAGCAGGCATACTATTTTTAGCAACTTTTATCTCTCTCATGCTTATCGTATTTAAGAATAATTTTTTGCCGATCAAATATGTCATAACTGCCTTCCTCGTTGATTTCATCATACGAGTTTTTATCAACCCTAGATTTTCACCTACATTAATTATGGGGCGATTGATCGTAGGCAGCCAGACACCCGAATATATTGGTGCTAAACAAAAAAAATTTGCATGGATAATTGGTGTAACCCTCTCTGCTACGATGTTCATTTTTATGGTAGTAATAAATTCATATAGCCCGATCACGGGAATTATTTGTCTTATATGCCTTATGTTCCTGTTCTTTGAATCAGCATTTGGTATTTGCCTGGGGTGTAAATTTTATCCATTATTTTTTAAAGAGAAAGCCCAACGATGCCCCGGTGAAGTTTGTGATGCGAGATCAAAACAAGCTATTCAAAAAACATCCCGGAGCCAGTTACTTATCGTGTTTGCGTTTGCCACATTTATTTTCCTTGCTGCCTGGTTCTTTAATGATCAGTTTAGCAAGCGGCCTTATGATCTGTTTAGAATTTTCAGTTCTTCAAAATCAAAATAGTTGTTAGCCCTCACGAGCATGTAACAACATTTAATTGATCAGGACAAGGTCAAGTTTGCTGCGCAAAATTTTTATCATCGGCGGAGGGGCCATAAATAGAAGGCACATCAATATTATTTAATCGCATATAAACTGTCAGTTGCCCGCGGTGATGCACCCAGTGATTGATGGTAAGGCCGATATCGTTAATTTTTTTAGAAGTGTACAACACCTGTCCATTGGCTTTTAATGTGAAATTACTTTCCAATGCTTCATCGGTTGTTGTTTCCAAAGCTGCTCTTGCAACTTTCATATTATCCTCAAAATGCGCAACCAGTTCTGGAGTAGTTTTAGGCGATGCATGCTTGAATGTAACGAAGTCGATCTCGCCATCTGAAACCATATGTTTTATCCATAAAGGTATCTCCGCAACCAACAAAACAAGATAACCCATCGTCATTGATTTAGGATGAGGTTTATATTCGAAAAGCGTTTCGGGTATTCGCTCAAGACAAGCATGCGTCGCCCTGTATTCTACATTCAACTCACGAAGTAGAGATTCAGTTTTAATAGTACTCATACGAATTGTTTTGACAAATTTACTCCTCTTCTGTCATAACAAACGAAAAGAAGAAAACCAGTTACCTGCAAATCAATACTCGTTTATTTGAATAGTGATTTACATACAACGTATATTTATGTGTTAGCGGAAATTTAGAGAAGCGTTCAAATTTTAATTCAGATTTTGACAGTCAGGAAAAACTTACACTTAATTATTTCAGCGATTATTCTTGCCATTGTTTCTCTGGCTTATGGGCTGTCCCCAAATAATATTCTGCCAAATTTTGTTGACATCGAAGTCGAGTCTATTGATTTGAAACAAACTTTCAGAGCTACGATGGGGCTATACTTTGGAATGATAGTTCTTTGGGTGATTGGAATTTTCAGGCCACGTCAATGGCGTACAGCAACAATGTCAAATGTGTTTTTTATGAGCGGCCTGGCACTCGGCAGGATAATTAGCCTGGTCTTAGATGGAATTCCTTCAATTTACTTTTCAGTTGGCCTCATAATAGAATTGACACTTGCTCTTTGGGGAATAATAAACTTAAATAAATATCAATCATCCTTAAATTAATAAAATTGAAAAGAATAATCATTCTAATACTTACGATTTATTTTTCTACATTGTTGCTAGCACAACAGCCATTAACAAAGGACCAGCAGGAGGTGAATCAAACGGTTATTAATTTATTTGAAGCATTATCAAATAGAGATTTGGTTAGCTTAAAAAATAATTGTACTGCGGATATTTTATTATATGAAACCGGGAGTATATGGAACGCAGATACACTTATCCTTAAAGCAATAACATTAAATACAGCAATTGATTTTAAAAGAATTAACACCTTTGATTTCATCAACACCACAGTTGCTGAAAACACAGCGTGGGCAACTTATAACCTCCATTCAGAAATAACAAGAAACGGCAAAAAAGCAACTGTACAATGGATGGAAACAGTAATTGTAGTAAAAGAGAAACAAAAATGGAAAATTAAAGTCCTGCATTCAACTCTCCTCAGGCGTAATTAAAAATATGGGTAAACTTCAAAATTGAATAGATGCTTAAAAAAATCATTCTTGTAGCAACCCTATTTATACTTTGCAAGCAGCAAGTATTCTCCCAGTCGACTGACACTACTCGCCCTGAAAAGGGAAACGTTCCGCCTTTTTTGAAAGGTACATTCGAAGATGACTATGGAATAAGATATACTATTAACGACACCCTTTGGACACAACATCCAAATGCAAAATATCATATCATCAATTGCGATACAACAGAACAATACTTTCTTGTTCAAAATGATAAAGCTAATAAAACAGATGGTGGGTTATTTACACGAATTGACTACATGAATTTCACAGGAATGGAACCTTTTCGATGGGGCTTTTGCTTAACAATTTATAATGCGAACACATTGGAAAAAGCCAAAGCAATAACTATAGCTGACAGAAGAAACCCTAAAATGGGTTGTAGTGGATTCCCATTTTCCCGTATGAAGAGATTGTAAAAAACATCGTGTTTACAGGTGCTTAAGCAGGCTATGATCAGCTCACTAAATGACTATCTTTGTCTCCTCCATTTAAAATGCTTTTTATGCCAGCATTTAATTTTTTAAATAAACTGACAACTCTCAACAACGCTATTTACTTTATTAAAAAACATTTCCTGGTCATACTGAGCCTTGGACTGATCTCAGCATTTGGAAGAGTGATCCAACTTGGAGGTTTTGGCGAGATCCCTGGCTGGGTAAATATAGTTTTAGAGATCATAGTTGAATCTTCACGTATACTACTCTTCTTATTTGTATTAGGATTGGCCAATGTCAAAAAAGGGATCTCAAGAATACGGGATCTCTTTACTAAAAAAAATATGTGGAGATCAAACTGGAATGTCTCTATTGAAAAAATAAAAAAACAATGGCTATCAGTTCTATTGAATCTCGTAGCATTTTTGATCATTGCATCGATGTTCAATTATTTGATCGATCAATTAGCTTATCAAACTTGCTTATATCTTTCTTTAAAAGAAAATGGCATACTGGTTGACTCATCTTCAGAATGGACAATACTATTATTTTTTAAAAATCTTTCGGTCATACCTTTTACATTAGTATTTGAAACCTTACTTATTTTATGGATCGCAGGCAAGCTGAATAGCTATAAAATGCCTGCTCAATAAATGTAAGCAATGACAAACCTCAATTATGTGGCACCTTTTTTCATTGTTGCAAGTTTAAAGACTTCGGTTTCATTCTATGTAGATAAACTTGGATTTGAAATCCGGTATATTGTTCCGGATGACAATCCCTATTTTGCTATTATTGGTCGCGACAATATTTCAATTATGCTTAAGGAGATTGCTCCTGATGTAAAACCAGTTCCCAATCATAAACGTCACA
>DATDCP010000554.1:0-7180 GCA_036524255.1 Chitinophagaceae bacterium | reverse complement strand
CTCAAACACCAGCATCTGTTTTAGAGGCACCTGAACATAAAGCTCTTGCTTTAAAGATGGCGCAGCAATCAATTGTATTATTAAAGAATGACAAGAATTTGTTGCCGCTGAGTAAAAAAATAAAAAAGATAGCTGTGGTCGGTCCAAACGCTGATAACACTATTGCAGTTCTTGGAAATTACAATGGAGTGCCATCGGAAATTGTTACTGCATTAAAAGGAATAAAAGATAAGCTCGGAAAAGATGTGGAAGTGGTATATGAAAAGGGATTAAATTTTACCAATGACACTTTATTGGCTTATGAAGACGTAAGCAGGCAATATGCTATTGGAGAAGGTACACCTGGTTTCAAAGCTGAATATTATAATAACACGGAGCTAAAAGGTGAACCGATCGTGCAAACAGAAAGCACACTTGATCATTTCTGGCAGGAAGGTCAGGCAGTTGTTGGTGATATCAGGGCTAATAATTTTTCGGCTCGTTACACTACCTATTACTCGTCAGATAAAGATGGAGAGATAACTTTTGAAATTGAAGGTGACGATGGATATAAATTTTTTATCGATGATAAAGAAATATATAATTCATGGTTGCGCAACCGCTGGGGCGCAAGGCAATATCGCCAGAAAATTGTTAGAGGCCAGCAATATAAAATAGTAGTGGAATACTGGCAAGGAGAAGGCAAGGCAAATGTAAGGTTGAGGGCAGGAAATTTTGAGCGGTTCAATATGAATGCATTTCTGAACCGGATCAAAGATGCTGATGCAATTATTTATGTAGGTGGGATTTCCCCGCAATTGGAGGGAGAAGAAATGAGAGTTGATTACCCCGGTTTTAAAGGTGGCGACAGAACTTCAATTCTTTTACCCCAGATACAGACCGATGCAATGAAAGCATTGAAATCAACCGGCAAACCTGTTGTATTTGTAATGATGACCGGAAGCGCTATCGCTATTCCATGGGAGAATGAAAATATTCCTGCGATCATCAATGCATGGTATGGCGGACAAAGTGCCGGTACTGCAATTGCGGATGTTTTGTTTGGCGATTATAATCCCGCCGGAAGATTACCGGTTACTTTTTATAAAAGTGACAACGATCTGCCGGGCTTTAGCGACTACTCTATGAACAACAGGACTTATCGTTATTTCAAAGGTGAAGCGCTGTATCCTTTTGGATATGGTTTAAGCTATACGACGTTTAAATACGATCAATTAAAAATTCCTGCAACCATTGCAAAGGGTAAAAACATCACTGTTAGTGTTAAAGTGACAAATACTGGGAAGATGGACGGTGAAGAAGTGGTGCAATTGTATTTACAACATCAAAACATTACAACGAAAACACCGATCAAGACATTAAAAGGGTTTCAGAGAATTACTTTAAAGAAAGGCGAAAGCAAGACCATAAATTTTGAATTAACGCCAGAACAATTGTCATTAGTGAATGAAACCGGGTCAACATACCAACCAGCTGGAAAGATTTTGATAAGTGTTGGTGGTGGCCAGCCGGGAATTAAAAATAAAACAACAAGCAATGTCGTAAATTCAATAATTACAATAATATAAAATTCATATGAAAAAAATATTTGTTCTAGTCAGTTTGCTCAGTGTAAAAATCATTTCTGCACAAAACACGATCGTGTTGAATGCAGACAAAGGAAAAGACATTATCGATAAAAATATTTACGGACATTTCGCGGAACATTTGGGCCACTGTATCTATGGTGGATTTTATATTGGCGATAGCAATAAAACTATTCCCCATAAAGATGGCGTTCGGTTAGATGTGATCGATGCCTTGAAAAAATTAAAAGTACCTGTGCTTCGCTGGCCGGGTGGATGTTTTGCTGATACTTATCATTGGAAAGATGGTGTGGGTCCAAAGAAAGAAAGACCCTCGATGCTGAATGTATGGTGGGGAAACGTAAAAGAGGATAACAGCTTTGGCACAAACGAATTTTTAAATATGTGTGAGCTGCTTGGCGCAGAACCATATTTGAGTGGAAATGTGGGAAGTGGCACTCCGCAAGAGCTCTCTGATTGGATCAAATACACTACGCATCCAGGTGGAAGCAGCCCGATGACTGATTTCAGGCAAAAGAACGGAAGACCAAATCCCTGGAAAGTAAAATTTTGGGGATTGGGGAATGAAGCCTGGGGTTGCGGCGGAAATATGAAGGTTGAATATTATGCAAATATTTATCGTCAGTATGCAACATTTATGACCGACTGGATCAATAGCGATAAAATATATCGCATTGCATCCGGAGCTTCTGATGATGATTATCATTGGACAGAAGTTTTGATGAAAGAATTACCCGCTGGAATGTTTGATGCCTTAGGCTTACACCACTATTCTGTTATCAACTGGAGTAAGAAAGGCTCAGCCACTGCTTTTTCTGAGGAAGAATATTTTACAACCATGAAACGAGCATTACAAATGGAAGAATTGGTGACTAAGCACAGTGCTATCATGGATAAATATGATCCTCAAAAGAAAAAAGCATTGGCGGTTGATGAATGGGGTGGCTGGTATGATGTTGAACCCGGAACAAATGGTGCATTTCTATTTCAACAGAATACAATGAGAGATGCAGTGTTGGCAGGTGCTACACTGAATATTTTCAATAATCATTGTGACAGGGTGAAGATGGCAAATTTAGCACAGATCATTAATGTATTGCAGGCGGTGATATTGACCAAAGAAGAAAAACTTGTCCTCACTCCTACTTATCATGTAATGGAAATGTACAATGTGCACCAGGATGCAACAATGCTCCCTGTAGAAGTAACAAGTAACAAATACATTTTAGGAAAAGATACACTAACATCTGTCTGGGCTTCTGCATCAAAAGATAAAAACGGCGCAACGCATATTTCATTGGTAAATGTAGATGCTAAAAAACCACAATCTGTATCAATAAATATAAATGGTGCAAATTATAAAGCAGTTACCGGAAGAGTTTTGACGTCTGATAAATTGCAGAACTATAACAGTTTTGAAAATCCCAAAAAGATCGTTCCAACAACTTATAATGGTGCACAACTTAATGGCTCAAAATTAAACTTAACTATTCCGCCATATAGTGTGGTGGTACTTGAATTAAAATGAGAAACGTAAAAAAACTACTGGTCCTGGTTCCCGTTTTTGTAGCAAGCAATCTTTGTTTTGCCCAGGGCGTAAAAACTAAAAAATCAAAATCGACTGTTAAATTAAGTATCGATAGTGTATTGACAATTTCATCCGGAGATCAAAAACTATTGACTTATCAATTTAGAACTGTTTACCCTCCAAAAGGAATTGATACAAATTATAAACGGAGCGGCTTTATTCATCCGCTTTATGCTCCGCATGGACAAATCCTGACAAGGATTCAAGCACCGGATCATTATCATCACTACGGCATATGGAATCCATGGACACATACAGCATTTGAAGGTGATACAGTTGATTTCTGGAATATTAGAGGACGCCAGGGAACTGTTCGCTTTGCAAAATTCACTTCACAGAAGACCACCTCAAAATACGCGGAGTACACTGCACTTCATGAACATGTTGTATTCAAAAAAAATGGACCCGAAAAAATCGCATTGAATGAATGGCAAACCGTAAAAGTTCATGAACAGGGAGCCAATAAAGATCGATATATAGTTGATGTGACTTCAAAAATGCAAACCGCTACTCAAAGTCCTTTATTGATCGTTGCATATCGTTATGCTGGTTTTGGATGGAGAGCAACAGAGTATTGGGATAAGAATAATTCAGAAATGCTGACATCAGAAGGTAAAACAAGAGATAGTACTGACAATACAAAAGCAAGATGGTTAATTGTATATGGCTCACTTCCTGGAAATGATGAAGGCGGTATTGTGATGCTTTCACATCCTTCCAACTATAATTTTCCTGAGCCTTTGCGTATCTGGGATAAAAAAGCAAATGGAGGAAGAGGTGATGTGTTTGCAAATTTTGCTACTACAAAAGATAAGGATTGGTTAATAGAGCCAGGTAAAACCTATACTTTAAAATACAGACTGGTTGTATTCAATGGAAAATTTGATGCGGCAAAAGCTGAGGCAGAATGGAATGCATTCGTTAAGGAAGTGAAATGAATCCGTGAGACGTGAGACGGAGGAGCTTTTCACGTTTGATGTTTCATCAAAGCTGAATAGAATTACTGAACGTAGAAGAGTGCGACGCAACAGAAGCTAAATAGAATTCTAAAAGTTGATAACATAAAAAAACTTTCATCATAAAAATTAACACCGATGAAAAAAAGAAATCAATCCCGTCGAGAGTTTTTGAGTAACTCCCTCAAAGCATCAGCGCTATTGGCACTTCCATCAATTGTGCCTTCAAGTGTATTTGGCAAAAATGCGCCAAGCAATCGAATCAATATTGGTGCAATTGGAGCAGGGCGTATATCACGTATTCATGATATGCCCGGTGTGTGGCGCCAGGATTATGCACAAATAGTAGCTGTTTGTGATCTTGATTCTATCCGTGCAGAAGAAGGAAAAAAACTGGTGAATGATTATTACACCAAACGTGATGGTAAACCTTTTGATGGAGTACAAGTGTATACAGATTATCGCGAGTTGTTAAAGAATAAAGATATTGATGCAGTGCTCATCAGCACACCCGATCATACACATGCTATGATCGGAGCAGCTGCAGCCCGTGCTAAAAAACACATGTATATGCAGAAGCCTGCATCATTGACGATCGCTGAAGGAAGAGTGATCAGTGATGTGGTAACAAAAAGTGGTGTGAAGTTTCAAATAGGAAGTCAGCAACGAAGCAGTGAGCAGTTTCGTTATGCGGCAGAATTAGTACGTAATGGCCGTATTGGTGAATTGAAAACTGTTTATGTTGGTTTGCCCGGCGATCCTCCTGGTGGTAAGAAAGATGAAATGCCTGTTCCAAAAAATCTCAATTATGATATGTGGCTGGCATCAACTCCAGAAGTGTATTACACAGTTGATCGTGTACATCCGCCTGTTGGTTATGATCGTCCGGGTTGGTTGCGCTGTGAACAATTTGGAGCCGGTATGATCACAGGTTGGGGAGCTCATCATATTGACAGTGCACATTGGGGAATGGGAATGGAAAGAAGTGGCCCGGTTGAGATATGGTGTGATAAAGTTGAATTTGCAACAGGCGGCCTTTGGGATGTACATGGAATTTTTAAAACCGGGGCAAAGTATGCAAATGGTGTTACTATGATCGTCAGCAATGAATTCCAGAATGGAATAAAATTCGAAGGCACTGAAGGCTGGGTATTTGTTTCAAGGGGCGATTATAACGTTACAGGAAGCGATCCTACAAAGCCAGGTGAAAGAGCAAAGAGAATAGATGCCAGCGATCCTAAAATATTGACTTCCGTGATCGGCGAAAAAGAGTTTCATTTTACAGTAAGTACAAATCATCATGCCAACTGGCTTGAAGCAATCCGTGATAATAAAGCAACAATTGCACCAGTTGAAGAAGCACATCGTGCATGCTCAGCTTGTTTGCTACATCATATTTCAATGAAGCTGAAAAGAAAACTGTACTGGGATCCCAAAACAGAAAAATTCAAAAACGATAATGAGGCAAATACAATGCTAAGCCGCAAGCAAAGAAAAGGATATGAGACTGCGGTGTAAGTTTTTTGTGTAATCAGCTTTAGTAATACTATTGATCGCCCCTTGCGTCGCACACTTGTGCAGTAGTTCTTTATTCAGCTTTTTAAACCACGGAGACACAATGACACAAAGAAACACAGAGGCTCTGTGAGTCACGGTGCCTCTGTGCCTCCGTGGTTCAATTAAACAAAATTTAATATGAATCAGTTGAAAAGGCTTCAGATACAACTTTTCTTTTTACTCATTATTATAATGTTGAGTTGTCAATCAGAAAATAAAAATTCTGAAACAGAAACTAATAGTAAAGCGGTAAAGCTGATCACACTCGATCCCGGGCATTTTCACGCTGCCCTTGTACAAAAAACAATGTATGATGATGTCGATTCGGTAGTATATGTATATGCACCAGAAGGAAACGACCTGAAGTTACATTTAGACAGGATCAATACTTATAACTCAAGAGCAGAATCTCCTACCACCTGGAATGAAGTTGTTTATACCGGCAATGATTTTTTTGAAAAGCTGATCGCTGAAAAAAAAGGAAATGTAATTGTACTCTCTGGGAACAATCAGAAAAAGACCGACTATATATTGCAATCACTCCAGAATGGATTCAATGTTTTTGCTGATAAACCAATGGTCATCGATACCAAAGGATTTGATAAACTCAAAGAAGCTTTTGAAATCGCCACAAAGAATAACGTTCTGCTTTATGATATAATGACTGAAAGGTTTGAGATCAATACTATCCTTCAACGTGAACTTTCAATGATCCCTGAGATTTTTGGCGAACAGGAAAAGGGCACAATAGATAATCCTGCGATCACTAAAGAAAGTGTGCACCATTTTTACAAATATGTTTCCGGAAGTATATTGACAAGACCAGCATGGTTTATGGATGTATCACAACAAGGAGAAGGAATTGTTGATGTGATGACACATCTTGTTGACCTTGTTCAATGGGAATGTTTTCCTGGTCAAACAATAGATTATTCAAAAGATATTGCGATCGACAAGGCAAGAAGGTGGACAACCAATATGAGTCTTTCAGAATTTAAAGCGATCACCAAACTCGACAGTTTCCCTTCCTATTTCGCTAATTACATTATTAAAGATTCCTTACTTCAAGTCTATTGTAATGGCGAGATCAATTACCAGTTAAGAGGTGTTCACGCAAAAACATCAGTGATCTGGAATTATAAAGCACCGGATGGAACAGGTGACACTCATTATTCGATCATGCGGGGTACAAAAGCAAATTTGGTGATCAGGCAAGGCAAAGAAGAAAATTACAAACCGGTACTTTATATTGAACCAATAAAAAATGATACTGCTTTTCGGGCATCAATGGAAGAACATTTTAAAAAAATAAGTACAAAATTCCCCGGCGTTGAATTATACAAGACTGCTAATGGATGGAGTGTTAAATTGCCTGAGAAGTTAGTGGAGGGACATGAATCACATTTCGCAAGAGTTACTGATAATTTTCTGGAATATTTGAAGAATAAAAATATGCCTGCATGGGAAGTACCAAACATGCTGGCAAAATATTA
>DATDCP010000553.1:0-3801 GCA_036524255.1 Chitinophagaceae bacterium | reverse complement strand
CAATAAGCTGATCAGCATAATGATGAACATTGACAAGAACATCCGTGATCCCATATTGCTGTAAGTATTCAATGTTTCTTTGTAGTAATGATTTATTGTTTACTGGTGCAAGTGCTTTTGGATTTGTATCAGTCCATGGTTTGAACCTTGTCCCTAAACCAGCCGAAAAGATCATCGCTTTCATTTCCCGATCAATTTAATAGAGGAGAATAATAATTTGTTTACGTTCTTTATCGACAGTATACCAATCATATTTTTCAATTTCAGGAATGCAATCCATTATGTCAAGATCATGAACATATTTGCTTAACGCCTGATCACCGAACTTTAAAAGCAGGGCAAATTCATCCTGTCCGTCTTTTCCAATAAATGCTTTTAATAAGAGCTGCCTGTTATCGTTGATTGATCTTTTTGAATAATCGTTTTCATTTGATGGAAGCATTACACCATCACACCAAAAAGACCTAATACTCTCATCGTTGGAATATTTGAAAGACTTCGAGAGCTGATATTCAAGAAAGCCACAAAACTCTTCATTTAGCATTTATGATGGTGTATTTATCCAGTTTTTCTCATCTTGTATCATGTGTTTCAGTACAATCTTCACTTTAAACTTATTTTTTAAATGTCTTGCCAATGCATCGGCAGCATATACACTTCGATGCTGTCCCCCGGTGCATCCGAAACTGATCATCAAACTTTCAAAATCTCTTTTCAAGTAATCTTCAACAGTTATATCAACAATATCAAAAATACTGTTGAGAAACTCAGCCATTTTGGTTTGTTGTTCCAAAAAATCTTTCACAGATTTATCACGACCCGTTTGCGATTTAAATTCTTCGATCCTGCCAGGGTTTAAAATACCGCGGCAATCAAAAACAAACCCTCCGCCATTACCGCTATTGTCTTCGGGTAATCCTTTTTTATAGGAAAAACTATTGATCTTAACTGTCAGTGGAGTTTTTTCAGTTGCCTGCAAAGGAGTGAACTGCTGAATGATCTCATCATCTACACAAATATCAAGCACTCTTCTAAATTCAGGCAATGAAATACCGATACTTTGATTATTAATGAACCATTTCAGATTAGTTAATGCTAAAGGAATACTTGTTAAGAAATGCGCTTTACGTTCAAACAAACCACGAAAACCATAAGCACCGAGTACTTGCAGCAAACGGATCATCACATAGCCATTGTATTGGCTTTTGAAAACTGTTTTATTAACCTTTAAACTAATGATTTTCTCTAATGCATTGATATAATCATTTAATAACTTTTCTTTCCATTCATCTGAAAGATTGGCCCTTGCCTGCCAAAGCATACTTGCCACATCATACTGTGGGGCACCTTTCATTCCTCCCTGGTAATCGATAAAATGTACTGAGACCTCCCCCTTACCTCCTCCAGAAGGAGATTTCACCATTATGTTCCGGCTCTGAAAATCACGAAACATAAAATATTTGTATTCGGTATGAGTTAGATAATTACTTAATGCTTCAAAATCATCAATTAGTTTTTGCTTATCGTATGGCTTTCTTAATGCATCTAAAAAATAAAATTTGAAATAAAGAAGATCAGCCATGATCGCTTGTCTTCCAAACTCTTTATTAGTTAAGCAACGATCATAGTCAAGTCCCTCATCGCCTTTTACATGAAGCGTTGCAAGTGTTTGTAAACTCTTTTGAAAGAGCCCATATATTTCTTCCGTATAACCATCCGATTCCAATCGATCCATCAACGATATATCACCAAAATCTTCCTGCAGGTAAAACATTCGATCATCACTTATGGCAAGGATATTTGCCATAGGTAATTGTTTGCCAAAAAAATTTTCAGAAAAATAAAAAAAGGTTTCATTCTCTTTTATATTGGCACCATATGTACCAATAATAGTGGAGCCATCCTGTTCATGGATACGAAAATATCTTCTCTCGCTGCCTGATCGTGGCAATACATCGATCGAGGCGGCATCTTTGCCCCGCCATTTTTTGTAAAGTTCAAGTGTAGATTCGATGATCTGCTGCATGCAGCAAATGTAATAAACCCCGTTCAAACCTTTGAAAGGATTGCTTTTGGAGGAGTTTGAAATCAATAGCTTGCGTCACTAACAGGCATTAGCTTTTTCATCTATTTTTGTAGTGATGGCATATACTCCAAAAAATAAGGTCAGGATCGTTACAGCGGCTTCACTCTTTGACGGGCATGATGTTGCAATTAATATTATGCGCCGTATCATGCAATCAAAAGGAGCGGAGATCATTCATCTTGGCCATAATCGTTCGGTAAAAGAAATTGTGGAGGCGGCAATTGAAGAAGATGTACAGGGAATAGCGATCACGAGTTACCAGGGGGGGCATGTGGAATTTTTTAAATACATGAAAGACCTGCTTAATGAAAATGGTTGCGGGCATATAAAGATCTTTGGCGGAGGAGGTGGAACTATTTTACCCGAAGAGATTAATGAACTGCATAAATATGGTATCACAAAAATTTATTCACCTGATGATGGAAGAAAGATGGGCCTGGAAGGGATGATAGAAGATGTGATAAAAACTGCAGCCCCCCCACCCCCCGAAGGGGGGATTATAGAAACTCCTAAATGGAATGGGAAGTTTCCATTAGACGAAGTGAAAGATATAAGACGAATTGCAAGAATAATTTCATTGGCGGAAAGTGGAAGCGATTACTCTTCTTTATTAAATGAGCTGATACAATTATCAGGTCCTAAGACCCCCCCTTCGGGGGGCAGGGGGGCACCCGTACTTGGAATTACCGGAACGGGAGGCGCAGGTAAGAGTAGTGTGACCGATGAGATCGTTCGTCGGTTTCTAACCAATTTTATCGATAAAACAATTGCAATTGTTTCCGTTGATCCATCAAAGAAAAAAACAGGCGGTGCATTATTGGGTGACAGGATAAGAATGAATTCAATTTCTCATCCAAGAGTTTATATGCGATCATTGGCAACAAGAGATGATAATACTGCATTAAGCGGTGCGGTGCAGCAAGCAATTGATATTTGTAAGGCTGCAGGATTTGATTTTATTATTTTGGAAAGTGCCGGCGTTGGTCAAAGTGATGCAAGCATCCTTGATTATTGTGATGTGAGTATGTATGTAATGACACCCGAATACGGTGCCGCATCGCAACTGGAAAAAATAAACATGCTTGATTATGCAGACATTGTTTGTATAAATAAGTTTGATAAAGCAGGGGCATTGGATTCATTGAGTGATGTGAGAAAACAGTATAAAAGAAATCACCAGTTATTTACTGCAAAAGATGAAACCCTGCCGATCATCGGAACGGTGGCAAGTAAGTTTAACGATGATGGGGTTAACTATTTATTTGAAATGCTGCTGAAAAAAATTGAAGAGAAAACAAATATAGGTTTTGGTAAATACCATTTTTCAGAAACAGCAAAGATCACACAAGCGATCATCCCTTCTAACAGGGTTAGGTATTTAAGTGAAATAAGTGAAAGTAACAGGAGTTATGATCAATTAGTAAAAGAGCAATCAGCGATCGCGACAAAGCTTTACCAATTACAAGGGGTGCTGGATGAAATGAAAACTTTTTCATTTGCGCAAGGGTCACATGGTTATTCAACTGCAATGCTTGAAAAAATGAAATTGTTTTATGAAGAACAATTAACGCCGGTGGCAAGAAAACTAATTTCAAACTGGCAATCAAAAATAAAAGCATACGAAAAAGATTATTATGAATATAAGGTTCGTGATAAAGTGATCAGGCAGGAAATGTTCAGTAAAAGTTTATCAGGAACAAGAATTCCAAAAGTTG
>DATDCP010000552.1:0-2924 GCA_036524255.1 Chitinophagaceae bacterium | reverse complement strand
ATCAAACTTAAATTCACATCGGTGGAAAAAATACTACGAAAGTGGTAGCTATTGATTGTCTATTAAATGATTGCTTTCAGTAGTTTTATGTTCGATTAACTTTAAATCAAGCACCATGAAAATTATTTTTGAATCGATCCGTAATTTTTGGGAAGGTTTTGTCTCTTTTTATACTGTATTGTATAAACAAGTTAAAAACTGGAAATAGAAAAAAGATTGTGTAATATCTTAAACAAATGGGGATTTATTTTCCCACACCTTAATTGTTAATTGATTAAGCATTCTCCCAAACCTTTATGCCCTCACTACAATTGGAGCATCTTCACTTCGTTCAGGATGGCAATGAACAGTTGTTTACTTATGCATTCTCCCACACTTTCGTTCCTTCACTACAATTGGAGCAGATGTCAATATTCTTTCTTCCTTTCAGAATAGCTGTACGAAATTTTTTATACTCGCCATTCTCCCAAATTTCTTTAAACGATCTTTCTTTTAGATCGCCCAATTGGTGCTGTGCATCCTTATCAAAGCAGCAGGGAGCAACCAAACCATCCCAAGTAATTACTGGATCATGCCATAGGCGCCAGCAATGATTGGCCAATTTGCCTTTAAATTCATACCCATTACTTGTTTTTTTATAGCGGCTGTATTTATCAAGGGTTGGAATTAAATTATTCGGGTCGTTTTCATAATCATACACCTGTGCTGTTTTAAACCATACATCATCAACACCCAGTTCTTTCGCCAATTTTTTTACATCTTCAATTTGATGCTCATTTGGTTTTACTACCAAAAATTGAAAAACAATAAAAGGGGTTTTGCTTTGCATCTCTTTTTTCCATTTCACTACATTTTTTGTTCCTTCCAAAACTTTTGCAAGTTTTCCGCCTACGCGGTATTGTTCATAAACATCCTGTGTGGTGCCATCGATAGAAATAATTAGCCTGTCCAATCCACTTTCAATTGTTCTTTTTGCATTATCATCATTTAAATAATGAGCGTTGGTAGATGTAGCTGTATAAATTTTTTTAGAAGAGGCATACTTTACCATATCTAAAAAATCAGGATTGAGATAAGGCTCCCCCTGGAAATAAAACACGAGATATAAAAGCTGTTTATGAAGCTGGTCGATCGTCTCTTTGAAAAAATTCTTTTGCAACATGCCTGTGGGTCTAGTAAAAGCTCTCAAGCCACTCGGGCATTCAGGGCAGCGCAAATTGCAAGAAGTGGTTGGTTCAAATGAAATTGAAACGGGCAGGCCCCATTGAACGGGTTTTTTAAACCATTTGCTAAAATAATAGCTGCTTAATACTTTAAGGCCATTCCAGGAACGGCGAAAAGTAAGTTTAGAGAATAAATTGAGGCTATCGTTCCAATTAAACTGCGACATCGAATGGTAAAGGTAAAAAACAACAAGCGGCAATAGGTAATAATTTTCTAATTTGACGATTAATTGTATGGATCGATTACCCTCATATAAAATTTCCTCTTTAGGAGAAACTGCATTGATCGTTGACTTTGGAAATACTATTGATGAGTCGATCAATAAAATGGTGCATTCCCTTTTTTATCAATTACAGCATGATCCAATTCCCGGAATGATCGAAGCCGTACCAGGCTATAGCTCTCTGACGATCTATTATGATATCCCGTTTATTCGAAACATATTAAATAAGCAAATAACCGCTTTTGAATGGGTCTCTGAAAGTTTAAAAAAATTTATACCAAAAGAAAACATTGAGACCGGAGATCCGCAAATATTGATCAAGGTTCCTGTTTGTTATGAAATTGAATATGCTCCCGATCTCGGTTTTATTGCTTCGCAAAATAAAATTTCTCCTGGCGAAGTAATTTATTTACATACGTCAACTACCTATCACATTTATATGCTGGGGTTTCTTCCGGGGTTTGCATATATGGGTATGGTTGATGAAAAGCTTTCTTCATCACGAAAACAAAAGCCGGTGTTTGTTGAAGCGGGGAGTATCGGAATTGCCGGAAAGCAAACAGGCATCTATCCTTTCCGATCACAGGGCGGCTGGCAAATTATAGGAAGAACTCCTTTGAAATTATTTGATAAAGAAAAAATAAACCCGGTACTATTTAAGGCCGGCGATAAGGTTCAATTTCATTCAATAACAAAAGATGAGTTTGAAGATACTAAAAGCAGGAATGCTTGACAGCATACAGGACTCCGGCCGTTTAGGTTACCAGCAATTTGGGATCAATCCGGGCGGGGCAATGGATAAATATGCTGCAGCTATTGCAAACATTTTGGTTGGCAATAAAACAGATGAGGCTGTTATTGAAATGCATTTCCCTGCACCAGCAATTTTTTTCGATGAGACAGCAATGATCGCTTTAAGCGGAGCTGATTTTTCTGCAAATATTAATGGAACGCCGATACCACTAAACCATGCAGTGATCATAAAGAAAAACACAACAATTCAATTTCTGACTCCTAAAAATAAAAGCCGTTGCTACCTTGCCGTAAAGGGTGGAGTAAGTATCTCAAAGTGGTTAAATAGTTATAGCACTAACCTGGTTGCAGAAGCCGGTGGCTTTTCAGGAAGAAAATTATTGAAAGATGATATACTTGAACTGAATAACACCAACACTTTTGAATTACAGGATACCGACGATCTCAAAATTTTACCCTGGGGTGCAAATGAAGATTTTGGGAGCCAATACAAAGACGAGTTTTTGGTAATGCCGGGCAGTGAGTGGGATTGGCTTGATAAGAGTTCACAAGAAAAATTTTTAAAAAACCCTTTTTTCATTTCGCATAACTCTGACCGAATGGGTTACAGGCTTGCAAGTGAACCGCTGCATTCGGCTACAAAAACAGAACTTGTTTCATCTGCTGTAAATTTCGGCACTATTCAATTGCTACCCGATGGGCAACTAATAATTCTAATGGCAGA
>DATDCP010000551.1:0-6402 GCA_036524255.1 Chitinophagaceae bacterium | reverse complement strand
TATTTTACTCGTAAGCTTGCTACCATAAGAACGATGCAATGCATCAGCAAACTGAAGAACCAAAGTATGTTTGCCGGGTGTCAATATAACTTCTCCCGAAGTTTGTGCTTTTCCAAAATGAAGATGACGAACAGAATCTGTAGGCGGCACTATTGTTTCGGTGGCTATTGAATCAACATCAATAAGAAGATGATGATGACCCGATGCCGGTTTCAACATTCCGTTTGCTGTATCCACTTGTAAATTCTCCACTCCCATTTCAAATTTCAGTGGTGATGTAACAGTTTGCCCATCTTTCAGATTAACAAAATACACTCTTGCATTTGCAGGAATTTCGGGCATTGGAGGCATTTCCACTGCAGCAGTAGTACTGGCATGTGCATCATGACCTGCTTCTTTGGTTTCAGTGGCTTTTTCATCATTACTGTTGCATGCGATCAATGACGCAGCAACAATAGCAGCTGTAAATAAGTATTTCATAAATGATCTTTTTAAAAAATTAAGATGGCGAAGGTAATGAACTTGGTGATACAAGAATTACTGTCCCTATTTTATTTTGCTTTCGTAACTTTAGTTTCCTTAAACTAAATATATGGACCAGAAAATTATCAATTTGTACGATGAGTATATACATTCAACCACCATTTCCCGTGCCGATTTTTTAAAACGGGTTACACTCATTACAGGTAGCATTGCCCTTACACAATCAGTATTATCCCAAATAGAAAACAATTATACAAAGCCAGGTCTTACTACGGATCAGGACCTGTTTACCGAATACATTAACTATCCCGGTGCACCTAATGAAATGAAAGCATATATAGCAAGACCAAAAGAAGAAAAAAAATATGCTGCTGTGATAGTTATTCATGAGAACCGTGGATTGAATGCCCATATTGAAGATGTAGCAAGAAGAGCAGCAACTTCAGGATATCTTGCGATAGCGCCAAATGCATTATCGGCACTGGGAAAAACATTTGCTAATGAAGATGAGGCAAGGGCTGGTTTCAGTGAGCTAAAAGCTGAGGATAATCTTAAAAATTTTATTGGTGCATTTGAATATTTAAAAACAAGGAAAGATTTTAATGGCAAGACCGGCTGTGTTGGATTCTGCTGGGGTGGCGCAATGACTAATAATCTTGCAGTAAATGTTCCTGACTTGAAAGCCGCAGTTGCATTTTATGGTCGGCAGCCGGCTGCTACTGATGTACCAAAAATAAAAGCCTCGGTACAATTGCATTATGGCTCTATGGATCAGGGTGTGAATGCCGGCATCCCGGCTTATGAAGAAGCCTTGAAGGCTAATAAAACAGATTATGAATTATATATGTATGAAGGAGCACAACATGCTTTTCATAATGATACTTCTCCAGCAAGATATAATGAAGCAGCAGCAAAATTAGCCTGGCAAAGAACAATTGCATTCTATGCAAAACATCTTAAATAGTTTTAGCTTTCAATGAAAATAAACAAAACGCCTGCTTTACTAGTTTGTCTTTTATTTTTTTCGATCTCCGGTCTTGCTCAAAAAGCTTCGTTTGCCTATACGGTAAAAATGGATAACCCTGAATGGCATTTCTTCCAGGTACAGCTTTCATGTAAGGGTATTAAAAAAGCATTTATTGACTTTAAAATGCCTGTATGGACACCCGGCTACTATCAAAAAATGGATTATGCAAAAAATGTTCAGAAGCTTAAGGCAAATGATGAAACAGGTAAAGAATTAAAGATCGAAAAACTTGCAGCCAATACATGGAGGGTTTTTAGTAACAATGCTAATGCTTTCAATATATCTTATGATGTAAAAACCGAAAGATCATTTGTAGCTACTCCTTATGTTGATGATAACCGGGCTTATATTTTACCTGCTGGTGTTTTTTTATACGTTGATAAAATGATCAACCAGCCCGTACAGGTGACTGTGATCCCCGATAACAAATGGAACCGCGTCGCAACAGGATTGGATTCTCTTGCTGGGAAAAAATTTACTTACTCCGCTCCTGATTTTAATATTTTATACGATAGCCCAATTCTTGTTGGCAATCTTGAGGAATTAACTCCATTCAAAGTAAGAGGAATAACTCATCGTTTTATTGGTTTTAAGCTCGGTGATTTTGACAGGCAACAATTCATGCTTGATCTGAAAAAAATGATCGAAGCAGCTGTAAACATTATCGGGCATATTCCTTACAAAAGCTATACGTTCATTGCAATGGGGCCCGGACAAGGAGGCATCGAGCATTTGAACAACACTACTTTTGGTTTTAATGGAACCAATCTCAATAAAAGAGAAAATTATATTCGCACACTTCATTTTTTAGCTCATGAGTATTTTCATCATTATAATGTAAAACGAATTCGGCCAATTGAACTTGGACCTTTTGATTATGATAAAGGCAGCAGAACAAAAATGCTTTGGCTATCTGAAGGGCTTACTGTTTACTATGAATATTTGATAGTTAAAAGAGCCGCTATTTCTACCGAAGCAGAATTATTCAATGCACTCCGTGATAATATGATCGCCTTTGAAAATAAACCCGGCAAACTTTATCAAACATTGGAACAGGCAAGCTATGAAACATGGAGTGACGGTCCTTTTGGAAGAACAGGTGATGAAGTAAATAAAACGATCTCTTATTATGACAAAGGTCCTGCTGTCGGTTTGCTTTTTGATCTTAAAATAAGACAGCTCACCAAAGATCAAAAGTCCCTGGATGATGTAATGCGTTTTCTTTACAAAGAATATTATCAGAAAAAGAAAAGAGGATTTACTGAAGAGGAATTAAGAAAAGCTTTTGAAACAGTTGCAGGAAGTTTACTTGCTGACGAATTTGAATACATTACAACAACCAAAGAACTTGACTATCCAACATATTTTAATTACGCAGGTTTAAATATTGATACAACCACGCAGGCCTTACCCGGTGCTTATACAGGTTTTACTTTGAGAGAAAAAGAAGACAGTGTGTTTATTGCCAATGTTGATCATGGATCACCCGGATGGAATGCCAGTATAAGAAGAGGACAACAACTGGTAAAAATCAATGGTGAAAGACCATCTGCAAATCTTTTTAATAAAATAATTACTTCGGCAAGACCCGGCGACAAAATAAGTTTCACATTATTTATAAATGGGGCACCAAAAGACATAGAAGTTATTCTGGGCCAAAAGACGGAGAAAGGGTTTAAAATAACTCCTGCCGCAAATCCGGATCCTTTACAAAAACAAATTCTGGAAGGTTGGTTAAAAGGATAAGACCCTTATCTTTAAAGTATAAACTACACCCTCATGTGGATCTTCCAGATTGCCAGGTTTCTTAGAAATGTTTTCAGGCTGATAGCTATTTTTTTCATTATACTGAAACATGTGGTTAAAAACTGGATGTACAACACTTGGATGCGCCGCATCTTTGATCCAAAAGGAAAAAGACTTACCAACAGAGCCGAACAACTACGCCAGACAATTGAAGAATTAGGACCCACATTTGTTAAGTTCGGACAGATCGTTGCAGACAGGCCCGATCTTGCATCTGATCATTTGCGTGAGGAATTAAAAAAACTACAATCAAATGCAAGACCAATGGACGATGGTGAAGCCATCAGTCTTATAGAAACAGAATTAGGTGACCCTATTGAAGAAGTTTTTCTCACCCTTGAAAAAAAACATATCGCTTCTGCCTCGATCGCACAAGTTTATTCAGGGGTTTTAAGAACAGGTGAACGAGTAGCAATAAAGATCCAACGCCCCAATATCAAGCATAAGATCGAGATCGATCTTATTTTAATGAAAATATTGGCAAGACAGGTTGTAAAAACTTATCCCGGGCTTACAAGTTTTAATCTAATTGGTTTTGTTGAGGACTTTGGAGAGAACCTGATGAAGGAACTTGACTTCAATAATGAAGCATCAAACATGCTTCGGTTTACCGATATGTTCAAAGATGATCCCAGCTGTTATATTCCAAAAGTCTTTAAACAATATTGTCGCCAACGCCTATTGGTAATGGAATTTATTGAAGGTCTTCGTCCTGATGATATTGATGGATTAAGAGCTGCCGGTTTCGATCCCCAGGTAATTGCTGAGAACGGAACGCATGTAATATTAAAGATGATCCTTCGTCATGGATTTTTCCATGCCGATCCGCATCCGGGAAATATTTTTATCCGCGGCGATAACCAGATCGTTTTATTAGATCATGGAATGGCAGCAAGTTTAAAACCAAGGCAAATACAGGCATTGATAAATTTCATGCTTGGCTTTTCAAAAAATGATCCACATAGAATTGCAAAATCACTTTTGAGCTTGTCGGAAATAACTTATTTCAAAGAAATGGAAGATCTTGAATTCCGTCTTGGAGAAATAATCAAGAAATACAGTTATATGAGTTACGAGCAGGTGGATATTTCGGCCATTATGTCGGAAGCTTTCAGGGTCATTGGCCGATATGGATTAACTGTTCCCTCAAATCTTTTTACATTAATAAAATCGCTGGCTACTATTCAAAAATTTGCCGAACATTTGGAGGCAAATGTTTCTATTGCGGGGATGATCCGCCCCTATGCTACTGAAAAAATAAAAGAGCAATTCAGTTGGGATTCAGTGGTGAAATTAGTGGCAGATTCGGCAGAAGATTATTTATACCTGGTAAGTAAATTACCTAAAGATATCAGGGAAGTTGTTGGCAAATTGAAGGACGGTGTTATACGGCATGAAATTAATTTCAGCGAAGACAGTTTTGCCAATAAAGCATTCCGTATGAACATCAATCGTCTTGCTTTTGTATTTATACTGGGATTGATGATGATATGTTCTACACTGCTTATGATCTATATGCGGGATAAACAGATCATCCGGGTCTTTTTTTATACCACACTTACTATTACAACTATTACAGCTTTACGTTTGCTTGCAAAAACAAGATTCAGTTAAGGGAGAAATTATTTTTACAATACCATTTGCCCGGAGTTAGTAGTTACTAAAACTGCCGCTACAAAATAATTATTTTCATATGTGGGAAATGTGCTACATTTAAAATTACATCCCTCTGAATATTTCCTGATCTAGCTCTACTGAACTCCGCCAACTAATTATTAACAAAAAACAAAATGTTTATGAAAAAATTCCTTTTCGGAGTTTTTATCTCCACCTTTTTTATCTCCTGTGCTGAAAAAGCAGAAGAGAAACCGGCAATAACTGAAGCCACTGCTTCAACTACTACGGAAACAAAAAAAGCTGCTACCGAAGTATTAGACCTTAGTGAAGCCGATGGGGTAAAAGCCGGGTTTGCCGCTTTGGCTAGCCGCGATGTAAATGCTATGGTCGCCGACTATGATGATAATGTCGCTTATCGATGGTCAGGTGGCGATAGCGCAATAGGCAAGAAAGCAGTAATGGATTATTGGAATGCACGTTTGAAATTGATTGACTCTCTCAATTTCTCAGAGGTTATTTTGTTGCCAATTAAAATAAATGAAAGCCAGTCTCCACAATATGCCACTTTGGGTAAATGGGTATTAGGATGGAATTTTACCCATGTGAAATATAAAAATGGTAAATGGCTTCATTTCTGGGTGCATACAGATTATCATTATAATGATGCAGGTAAAGTGGATGCAGTGGTACAATATATCGATCGTCATCCTATCATGGAGGTCACGAAAGGAATGAAATAAAATTTTTCATTGGGGCGTCTCTGATTAAACAACCCAATTGTGAACAAAAAATAATTGCAATGAAACCTCCACTTCGGAGGTTTTTTTTATTTCTTTAATAATAAAGAAGACGTTTTAAGAAAAGATTCAACGACAGCCTTATCAATCTGAGGAAACTTTATTGGATCTGCAGGATCCTCTTTGTGAGGATTTATTTCATACTGCATCCAACCCACATCATGCCATTGCCCGAGCTTATAACCGATCTTTTTATAAGTTGTGAGATGATCGAATCCGAATTTTTTATGAAAAGCAATACTCCTGTCGTTAGGCAATGTAATAACAGCATAAGCATTTACATAACCCTGTACTTTTAAAATATCGAACAATGCAGCGTACAATGCATTTGCAATTCCGAGACCAAAATATTTTTCTGCTATATATACAGATGGCTCAGTGCACCATTGGTATCCTTTGCGGTCACGATGTTTTCCCGCATAAGCATAGCCAGCAACCTCGTTATTAATTTCACAAATAAGCCATGGCCTTTCTTCCAGATTTAAAATAACTCTTTGTTGAAAATCTTCAACTGATGGAGCTTCTGTTTCCTGCGTAATACCCGAGTTCAAAATAAATGGAGTATATATTTCCAGGATGCCCGCTGCATCATCTTTTGTAGCAATTCTTATCATTCCATTATTTTATGATTGCAAAATAAGAAACATAGTTTAAGGGCTAAAACCCTTAAAC
>DATDCP010000550.1:0-16693 GCA_036524255.1 Chitinophagaceae bacterium | reverse complement strand
CATTGATAGCTTTGAAGAACAATAGAGTTTTTTCCCCGGTCATTATAAGTACTGGTGTTTTTATCTTCTTCAGATCACTGCAGGCTACATCGGGAAAAACATTTTTTGAAAGGGCAATTCCACGCAGCTCAAGAACATTTTGCATTATTTGATTTTTTACTTCCTGTGGCATTTTAGAGTAAAGACTCGTGTCATCGGTAACTCCAGCAATAAATATCGAAACTGCTTTTTCATCATTGTTCGACCCGAAGGCATCTGCACTAGGTTTGAGGGCTTTGGTCATAAAATTATTAATGATAGTATCGCCTCCCGGAACATTTTGAAGCAATGGCATGACAGGTGGTTCGCCAAGCATAAGAGTTTTTACTAATTCAGGATGTTCCATAGTAGTTAAGAGTGCAGTGTATGCTCCATAAGAATGTCCGACAAGATGAACCGGGCCGAGTCCAAGTGATTGGATAAAACCGGCAAGATCTTTTGCATGAATGGCAGGGGAATAATCAGCGGAGTCATTACTTACCTGTCTGTTGGGATAAGCATACCTCCTGCTGTAAGCGATCACCCGGTGATTTTTTGCAAACGTATCCATTTGCATATACCATAGGCGGTAATCATCCAATGTGCCATGTACAAATATTACCGGCTCTCCTTTTCCAATATCAATATAATGCAGCGAATCACCGTTAATAAAAACACTTTTAATTTCAGGAGTTGTTGGTTGTGTAGCCTGTGTTCCTGTTTTTTCAGAATTACTATTACAGGCAAAAAGAATAAATGCAAGGATTGCTGAAAATGCAATTGCAGTAATTTGCTTTTTCATAAAAGAAAAATTTATGGTTGACAAAATACTTCATAGCATACGGAGAAGTTTTCGCGGGGGAAAGATAAAACGATTAAGAATACAACTGCTGGTTTACAGCAAAACCTTTCCGGTTTATTTTTCTTTGGGGACTTCTCTAATGTGATATTCCTGTATCAACGGCGGGTTTTCTGGTGAAAGAGTAAAATAGATCTCAATATTTGTTTTCTCGCCTTCAATGATAAATGATCCACGCAATTGATTCTCTGGTTTCACTTCTTTTACTGAAATAATTTTTCCTGCTTTTGCATAAAGATCTCTTGAATATTTTTTCAATGTATCCATTGGATAATCAGGAAAAAAATTCTCTGCAAAAATTCCGCTTTGCTCTGCATTGTTCCAATCAGGTAATAGCTTTACAATATCATTTTTCCTTTGTTCTAAAATTTTTGATGGAGCTAATTGCATAGGTTGCAGTTTTGCGATCTTAACAATTGTATCAAGTATTTTAAGATTCACAAAACCCATTGGCGAATAAGTGCGGTTGGCAAATGAAACAATTCCAATACCATAATCAGGCATGATGCGCCACTGACTTCCGAATCCCGGTAAACCACCACTATGAGCAATATAAGTTTTACCATCGCAATCTTTCATCCAGCCTAATCCATAACAATAGGCAGCAGTAATTGCACAGCTTCTTCCATCAGGATATTTATAATTTGGATTAAAACCATTCCATCTCCATGGATGATGCATTTCTCTTACTGAACTTCTTTTAATCGGTCCATCATCTTTTCCATTATTTGGTGGCCATGCAGAAAGATGAAATGCCATAAAGTTTGCAAATTCATCTATGGAAGAGATCATGGCACCCATTGCGCCCCAGCTTCCATCTTTGGTATCATGTAAAAGTTCTTCTTCATTCCATTTTTCATTTAACCAACGATAACCATGTGCTAATTTATCAGGAGCGACATCACCATATTCATAAGTTGTTGTTTTCATTCCCAATGGTTCCCAGATATTCTTTTTGATATGGTCCTGGTAACGCATACCGGAAACATTAGTAATAATTTTTCCAAGCAATGCAAAACCAAGATTACTGTATTCAAAAGTAACGCCTGGGGCGTTACTAAATGAAATTTGTTTACCAATAAATTCCATCAGGTCTTTATCTGTATCTGCAAGTTGTCTGTCTCCCCAGGGATTGTCTTCAGGAAACCCTGCACCATGTGTCATTAAATGTCGAACAGTGATATGCGGTGCGTCAGCAGTCGGATATTTTACATTCTTTAATTCAGGGATGTAGAAATAAGCCGGATCATCAAGATCCAGTTTCCCTTCATCACGAAGCTTGAGTATTGCCATTGATGCAAAACTTTTACTCATGCTTGCAATTCGAAAAAGCGATGACGAAGTAACAGGAATTTTCTTTTCAATATCTGTATAACCAATATTTCCTTTGTAAACTAATTTACCATCAACTACTAATCCATAAGCGACTCCGGGTAAATGGTTGGAATTCGCATAGTCATTAAAAATTTTGTCAATGACGGGAAAGGACTGCATTATCTTTTCCATACGGCCAGCATCGGGAAATGTTGCTGGTTGATAATTTGAATCAAAATTTACATCAGCAATTTCGTTTGTTGAACTGGCAGTTTGATCTTGGTTACAGGAGGCTAATGCAGCTGCAATAAGTAGCAGTGATAAAACTTTATTCATTTGAGAAATTATTAGCGATGTATTTTTCACGAACCTTATCGAGCATTGTCTTGATCCTTGGATCTTCGTCCACTCCTTTCATCATCGGTAACTCCAGCACATAATTGAATGGCCCCATTTCCTCACCAATGCACTTTTTCATGTAA
Source organism: Chitinophagaceae bacterium (assembly GCA_036524255.1). Taxonomy (GTDB): domain Bacteria; phylum Bacteroidota; class Bacteroidia; order Chitinophagales; family Chitinophagaceae; genus VBAS01. The sequence continues at coordinate 14,020 of DATDCP010000550.1, read as the reverse complement.
TAAAACACCTGATCAAAATCTCTTAACGACCACCAAACCATCATCAGGTCTCCATCGATCACTGCTTCAGGATCTTCGACCTGTCTTTGTTCAAGTTTCTTAATTATTTCAAGTGCTTTTTCCTTTTCACCCAGCCTGCCATATGCAAAACCAAGTGGCGCCAATCCTTTCAGCGGATGATTGGTGAGGCGGTGAACTTCCCTAAAATATTCGGCGGCTTTTTCCCAATCACCTTTCAATCCGTAACACCAACCTTTTGTTTCCAGAGCTATTCTCATTTGCGGATTCATTTCAAGCAACCGGTCAGCAATACGTATCCCATCGTCATACTGCAGGTTCATTATATATGCCTCAGCCAGCAAATGATTAAGATGTGGTGCAAGCGGATCGGCTTCAGCAGCCTTTTCCAGAACTTTTATTGCTTTATGTTTTTGTCCAACAACTATATAAAACAGACCCAGCACATCATGTGCTTCCGAATGTGCCGGACTCAGTAGTATGGCCTTTTGTAATGACTCATAGGCAGCCTTTGGATTCCATTTATAAAACATGTGGGCATTGGCTTTTGCCAAATGACTTTCTGCGATCTTGTCGTTAAGCTGTAGGGCTTTCTCACTGTATTCATTTACTATCCTGAATGCTTTTTCGGGTTTTACCTGCCCGGTGGAACCGAGATAACTGTAAGTGCCGGCGATGTAAGCGTACGCTTCAGCATAATTTGGTTCGAGTTTAATAGCTTGTTCAAACAGGTCAATTGCTTTAAGCATATCTGCAGGAGTGATCTTGCTCCGGAAATAAAGACCTTTTAAAAAAAGTGTGTACGCTTCAATATTTTTTGTTGGTGCTTTTACAAGTTGTTCTGTTTGCTTTGACAGTGAAAGATTCTCTCTGAGCCGGTTGGCAATAATGCTGCTGATCTCATCCTGCACTACAAAAATATCAGTAAGGTCACGGTCATAGTTCTCACTCCATATATGATACCCATCTGCGGCATTGATCAGCTGCGTGGTGATACGAACCCTATTCCCTGCTTTTCTCACACTTCCTTCTAATATTTTGTCGACATTTAATTTGATCGCAATCTCCCGTACATCATCATGTTTGCCTTTGAAAGCAAAAGCAGAAGTGCGGGAAGTGACCTGCAATCCATCCACTTTGGTCAGCGCATTTAATAACTCTTCAGTAATGCCATCGCTGAAATATTCATTCTCAGGATCGGCACTCATATTCACAAATGGCAAAACCGCAAGACGATTAGCAGGTTGTTTGGTTTTTCCTTTCAATTCGTCGCGGGAAGGAACTACAATACCATTATTTGCTATAGCAAAAAGATGAATCGCTTGTTTTACGTTTTTCAATTCAACAAAACCAAGGTCACGGGTTTTTATATGCTCATGATTTTTTATTTCATCGAACACTTTTTCTGAAATAAAAATTCCTCCTGGCACAGCCATCGATTCAATGCGTGAGGCAAGATTAACACCATCACCAAAAACGGATCCTTCTTCCATCGCCACATCGCCGGTATGAATACCAATGCGTAATTCCACTTTTGGTTCTAATTGTAATTGCTGCTGAATCGAAATAGCACAGTTCACACTATTAATGGCGCTGTTGAAAATACTTAGTGAACCATCTCCATAATTCTGCAGCACATTTCCATCATGATTTGCAACGGCAGCTTCCAGCACTTCTTTAAAACGTTTTCTTTTCTGACGGGCAAGATGCTCGTTATCCTGCATCAATGCAGTATAACCGGTCATATCAGCAAATAATATTGCGGCGAGTTGTCGCATGCCGTAAATGTAAGAAAGACTCAGCTTCTCCGGGGGTGTAATTTTTATAAGCTAAACAATAAAAGTATAAGCAAACGCTAAGGCATTCCCATTGTATCAGTTGAAGAACTATTTTTTTTGAGTGGTTGTATTTTCCAATAGGTTAAACTTCGCCATGCCCATTCCAATGGTCCAAACCGGAAATATCGTAACCAGATATGACTCCAGATAATTTCGATGATCCAGACAACACCGGTGTAGATATACAACTCATATCTTTCCAGTTTCCCAAAATAGTTCAACCCGATACCATAAAAGAATAAAGCGCCGATCAATGATTGCATCAGGTAATTTGTAAATGCCATCTGACCAACAGGGCGAAATATTGCAAAGAACCATTTGAAAAATCCGGATCTGTACATTAGCATTATTAGACCAAAGAACCCTAATGATCTTAACATTCTTTGAACCTGGTAAAAATTAAAGGAAACATTTTTTGTGTATTCGTATTGGCTGAAATGATTATCAATGACTGCCCTCTGGTTGAATTGTGATAATAAAAGACCCAGTCCCAGCCCACCAATGAACATCAGCCAGTAAATTTTCGGTGATGCATTACCTGTTATTACTCCCGTTTTAAAAAATGCCATCCCCAGGAACATAAATAACAATACATCCCATGCAAGGAAATACGTATAATACAATTCTACATGTACACTTTTATCACTTTGTACTTTGTATAATGATGCATAATTTCCTCCGACCGCAGTTATTTCCTTTTCCGCTTTTTTTACTTTGGCTACTTTGGAAGATTCTTCCTTCATACCATTGAACGCTCCAAGATCATCTTGCTGTTGAACTGTAAGCTTTGTTTGTGTGGTATCTATTTTTGCAATAAGCTCACCTTTTTTAATTACCTGTTTGCCGCGATATAGATCTACATTCTCTCTTACAGTCATTAACACTAAACAAACTAATGCAAGTATCAATAATGCTTTTGGTGATTTGCGATAGAAAACAAAAAGAAGCATTCCGAAAATAGCATAAGCATAAAGAATATCCCAAAACCATAATAACACAAATGCATTGAAGAACCCAAAAGCTAATAACCACATTTGCCGGCGGAAAAAATAGATAGCCGGTTCCATGCCATTCATTCTTTTTTCAAGCCTGGAAATAAAAAGAATCATTCCTGCCCCAAATAGCATTGAGAAAATTGCCCGTTGCGTTCCTGCCAAGGCCCAATCAACTACATACCATGTTTTATAATTGAAGCCTGTTTCATTAAATACAGATGGATCGGATGTTTGAACCTCTGGTAAGCCAAAGCCGGGAATATTCATTAATAAAATTCCAAGTATCGCAATGCCACGAAGACTATCGAGTATTGTAATTCTTTCCTGCTGCGCTACGGGTGCAGCGATCTTTGTTGGTGTGTCGTTTGCCATCGTTGTTAACTTATGTTACTGTATAAATTAGATCTATCCCATTCCCATTGTATCTGTTGAAGAGCTATTCTTTTTAAAAGGTTGTTTTTTCCAGTAAGTCAAACTTCGCCAGCACCATTCCAGTGGACCAAAGCGAAAATATCTTAACCAGATGTGACTCCATATAATTTGAATGATCCATACGGCTGCCACTACATAAAACAATTGATGATATTCAAACTTTCCAAAATAGCCGAGACCAATTCCCAAAAAGAAGAAACCACACATAATAGATTGCATCAGGTAATTGGTAAAAGCCATTTGACCAACAGGACGTAATAATGCAAAAAGCCATTTGAACCAACCTGATTTATACATCAGCATGATAAGACCAAAAATGCCGATGGAATGAATGAGGCGTTGTATCTCATAGAAGTCAAACACTTTTGTTTTGGTTATTTCATACCAGTTAAAATTATGGTTGACATCATACGTTACAAATAAATAAGATAACGGCAAGCCAACTCCTAAACCAAGGATTGTCATCCATGCATAAATTTTCGTTTTCGCTTCTCCCTGTAAAATTTTCAGTTTGAAAAATGCAAGGCCTAAAAGCATGAACAGGCTTACATCCCATATGGCCCAGTAGTACATACCATTGGTTTCACCTCGTGCGGCGGCTTCGCTTCTTTCTTTATATAGATCGCTATAACTACCCATTACAGCCGCTATTTGTTTCGCAACTTTTTTCTTCTTTGCTTCGGGTGTTGATGATTCTTTTATCTCATTCATTGCGCCAAGCTGCTCTTTCTGTTTATCAGTTAGTTTTGTTGTTGTGGTATCGATCTTTGCGACCAACTCTCCTTTTCGGATCACAGCTTTTTCCCGGTAAAGATTTTTATTTTCATTCACCGTCATAGCTATTAAACAGAAAGCTGCTGCTATGAATAAATATTTAGGTTGTAGACGACGAAAAGCAAAAAGTACAATACCACAAATAGCATAATGATATAGCACATCCCAGAACCAGAATAATACATAAGCATGAAAGAGACCGAATACAAGCAGCCATAACTGGCGACGCATAAATAATTCTGCGGCCATCAGCCCTGTAGTTCTTTTTTCAAGACGTGTAATAAAAATAAACATGCCGGCGCCAAACAGCATGGAAAAAAGTCCACGCATACTGCCTTCAAAAACTCCGGGTCCGAATACATACCAGAAAAAATAATTAAGATCGCCCTGTGGCTGAACTGAAAAATCATTAATAGCAGCATAGGGTAGTCCAAAGCCGGGAATATTCATCAATAATATTCCCAGTATGGCAATACCGCGGAGACTGTCTAAAAAAATAATTCTTTCCTGCTGGCCAATGGGCGCAGCAGGGGTGGTGGTTGGTTCGTTTGTCATGTAGTGGTTTTGGTAAGGCTTGTTTATTTGTTGACGCCGGTTTTAAAAGTCAACGCAATCAGTTTAAATTTTAAGAACGTAAAATTTGCTGGCTCACTGTGTCAGTTGTCTCATCATAACATCACCCAACATATACACTCTGCCAGATTTTATAAAGCCATTTTCCAATTCATAGGTTACACACAATGGAACTCTTACTTCTCTATTCGTTGCCGGAATTCCTGCAAACTCACCGATATGTCTGCCAGTAAAATAACCTTCAAGCAGTGCCCTGTCTTCAGTGACCAGGTAGCTGATCGTTTCGGCATGAGCATCAAAGGCTACATGATAGATATAATGCAGCATGGCGCCTATAGCTTCACGGCCACGGGTTTCCTCACCCGTTCCCATATTAATAAAAACAGCATCTTCTGCTACATACTGCACATCATGTGATTCAAAATAAGCTTTAAAATTTTTCTGAGTTTCCTGTAAAGAAACCTTTTTCGAAATAGTTGTTTCCATACTGAAAAGTTTTGAGGTTATTAAATGTATTTTAAAAATTAAAAACTTTTTTTATTGCCAATATGTTTTTCAAACCAATCCACATTTGTCTGCATGGTTTTTAAAACCATTGTTGGTTCTACTGGTCCGTGACCCTGCCGTGGCATAGCAAGCATACGCACTGGCACACTTCTGCGACGTAGTGCATTGTAAAACATGATCGCATTGCTGATCGGCACACGTTGATCGCCTTCGCAATGCTGCAACATCACCGGAGTTTTTACATTCTGAACAAAACGCAATGGTGAATGAGCATCATACAAACTCCAATCATTCCATGGATCAGTTTTGAAATAAGAAGGTAGAAAACCTTCAATATCATCAGTAAGATTCTGATGGGAGAGATCAACAACAGGCGCACCAATTGATGCTACTTTAAAACGATCAGTGTGTCCAACGATCCAACTGCTCATAAAGCCACCATAACTCCAACCCATCACTCCCATTTTATTTTCATCAGCAACACCCAATTTAATTACCTCGTCAACACCTGCCATCAGGTCAATAAAATCTTTTCCGCCCCAATCGGAACGATTGGCCATTCTGAATTCTGGGCCATAACCGGAAGAGCCTCTTGGATTCGGACGAAGAACTGCATACCCCATTTCTGCAAATGCAGCAATTGGATATGTACCTGCATTGCCAGCAACGCATGTTTGCTGAAACACACCAGCAGGTCCTCCGTGTACATTTAATATAAATGGAACTTTTGTCCCGGATTTATAATTGATGGGGTAAGTAAGAAGTCCTTCTATCTCTTTTCCATCAGCGCCTTTCCATTTTATTACTTCTGTTTTTGGTAAAGGCTTGCTAGCATTGTCTGCATTTATGTTTGTGATCTTAACAGGAGAATAATTATTTAGTGAACTGATATATGCTTCAGGAAATTTTGAAGGATTTTGTAAAATGAAAGCAATATGAGTACCAGTTGAATTTATTGATGAGGAGCCAAGCAGATCAATTGTTCCTTTGTTCCATTCAATGATCGATTTACCATCAATACTTAAAACGTAAATGCTGTTTAGCGTTTTGTTGGCCTCTGCCCATAAAATATTTTTACCATCCGCAGTCCAACCAATTATTCCACCATTCTCATCCGGGGTTGCTTTTAACCTCCATGATTTACCATCTGCAATGGAATAAATTTTTGCGTGGCGGGGGCCTGACCAATCCACAGGATCAGTAGTACAATAGTATGCGATCATATTTCCATCGGGACTGAATAATGGATTTGATTCTCCTGCTCCTGTTGCAGCTATTGATTTAGTTTTTCCACTTTCGAGATCAACTAATGAAACATCACTATAAACATTATCATTTACTTCCGGAGATTTACCATGGCTGTAAGCAATGGTCTTGCTATCAACGCTCCAATCAAAAGCATTAATATTATAATTCTCTTTTACAACTTGCTTTTGTTTTCTTTTTCCGGAGGTATCCTTTTCATTCAACCACAAAACAAATAATCGGTTTTGTTTTACTTCTTCATCCAAAAAATACCAATCATTCTTTGACTTTTTACTTTTTTCTTCTTTATCTGATGCAGCATCTGTCATCACAAATGCGATCTTTTTTCCATCGTGGCTCCAGTCATAACTACCAACACCTGATTTTACATCCGTGATCTTTTCTGCTTCACCGCCACCAACTGGAAGAATGTATAAATTATTCTTTCCATCTCTTGAAGAAGTAAAAGCGATCCATTTACCATCGGGGCTCCATTTTGGGTTCCCGGAATTCTTATCGCCTTTGGTTAACTGAATTGTATTGCTGCCATCTGCATTGCACAGAAACACCTGGTTCACATATTCGCTTCGGTCATCTGTCATTACCGCTGCACGAACCGTGTACAAAACTTTGCTGCCATCAGGTGATGGGACAACTCCGGAAATGTTTTTCATTTTCAAACATTGTTCGGGGCTCCAGTTTGTTTTTGTTTGTGCAAAAATGATGGTTGTAAAAAGGGTAAAAATGATAAGCAGTGATAACTGTTTCATAAAAAATTATTTTATAGTAAATAAAGAAAGAATTCAGAGGGAGAGAATAATGAGTAAGTAAGAAGATTTACAAGTTAAGAAAGTGACGGGAATAAACAAGTAAAGATTGATCGGGAATAAAATCTTAGATTAGTATTCCTTTTTTAATAACTGCCTATGGAAGTACATCACCATGCACATTCTGCAAGAAAAAAATGGACACATTATTTGTGGGAGTTCCTGATGTTATTTCTTGCAGTTACATTAGGTTTCCTTGTAGAGAACCAACGGGAACATTATGTAGAGCATCAAAGGGAAAAACAATTTATCCGGTCATTGTTTAATGATATAAGATCAGATACTGCAAATATTGCAAAGATCATTAGTGCAAGAACTGTAAAGGAACGAATGCTGGATTCGCTTTCGTTCATGATGAACAGTCCACGTCCCTCCGATTTTACAAAACAGGTATATCCTTATGCGGTGGTCATCAGCAAAACGCTTCCATACCGGTTTGTTCCAAATGACGGCACAATGCAACAGCTAAAAAATTCAGGAGCATTGCGATTGATCCGCAATCGTACAGTGGTAGACAGCATTGCAAAGTATGATATAAACGTAAGAAATATATTGGGTCAATATTCGGTAGAAGAAAATATAATTGAGCATTACAGAACATCGGCAGCAAAAATTTTCGATGCCCTTGTTTTTGAAAAAATGATTGATGAAAATTCTAATGTTGTCAATCTGCCCCCTGACAATGTTTCTTTTCAGCCATTTACTAAAAGAGAGCTTCATGAATGGAACTACAGGATGTATGGATTAGGGGGAATTAACAAAGCTAACCGGAGAGATCTAAGATCACTTTTTAAACAAGCCACGGAATTATTGGATCTACTTAAGAACGAATATCATTTAAAATAAATTCGAATACTGCAATTACTGCATTAAGACATAAGTATTATTCTTAATAAACAGCGGTTTAAAAATTCAACTGGTAGCTGATAACCGGAACAAAGCCGGAAAGTTTATTATAACCCCATTGATGCGTATTGGGATCATAATCATAACTGAGGCCATCGGTGTTTTTTATTCCTAACAAATTCTGGATATCCAAAGCCAGGGTCGAGGAGGTTTTCTTTTTATCCGTACGCAAAGCAAGGCGTATATCCATTCTGAAATAAGCAGGCACATGCTGGCTGTAAGCATTTGATTCATCCAACACAGGATCTCTTGAGTTGACTGGTGCACCCGCGAGCAATGGTGTAATCGGCATTCCTCCATTATACAAGATCTTGCTGCCAGCTGTAAATGTTTTATTCGTTTTCCATTTCCATTCTCTGCCAACAGTAAGGTTTCCTGTTGTGATACTATTATATTGAGTATTGTATGATTTGCCGTTCAATGGCTCGTATGTGGAATTGAAAATTGAAAACCCTGTTAGCAAGAACCATCCTTTGGAGAAAAATTTTTCCAGTGTTATATCAGCACCGATGTTTTGTCCTTTGCCGTTGGCAACAAGTGCTTCGTTAGCATAACCATCCTGCATATTCAATAACCAGAAAGTGCGACTGGCGTCATTGACAACCGGGATCTCAGATAATTGTTGTAAATAACCTTCCAGGTGCAGACGCCAATTTTTATTCATCAACCAATCCCAGGCCAGCACGTAATGGTTCGATCTCATAATATCGAGTTTCATATTAGGAAATGAACCGTTGGGAGCTTTGTAGAAATAAGAACCAAGTGGTAAGATCTTTCCATGTTTACCTGCGGCAATGCTCATCGTATGATTTGCATTCACCCGGTACTGCAAGCTGAAACGCGGCTCCACCGAATTTGTTTTGTTGAGAGCAAGGTATAGAAAATGTAATCCCGCATTCAACGTAAATTTTTTGCTGAGCTTCCAATTAAACTGTGTATATGGTTGGATCAACCAGGAACTTCCATCACCATCAATGATACCTGGTTTGAAAACAGTCGCATCAAAATCATACAGGCTTTGCTGAAAAACATAATTGGCTTTTGTAATGAATATGCCTGATTTCCAAATTAGCGATGTATGAAGACGGGTATTGAAATAAGATGCAATAGAGATCCTTTTATTTTTATACAATTCATCATTAACTGTGTATGGAGTTTTTTGTGTATTCAGGGTATCGTCAACAAATGTTATTTCCTGGTTCATGTAAGCCAGCGATGTTTTTAATAAACTTTTTTTACCAACCTGTAAACTATGACCGACACCAATGGCACCCATATTAGTTCTAAAATCATAAATGGCGTAATCGTCATATTCATCCCATTCCGCTACATCTTCCACTTCCGAATAATCTTCTTTGCTCAATCCTCCAATCCCCCAGAAATTAATAACTGACTTATTGTTTTTGGATGGGAAGTTGAGATTAAAAGCCAGGTCCTGGAAACTATTATTTTCTCTTTCGCCGGTGAGATGAAAACCCATTGCATTTAAGATACCGAGAGTTGAGTAACGATAGTTAACAAGAAAAGAACTTCTTCCTTTTTCAATTGGACCCTCAGCGGAAAAATCAATACCGATCAACCCGGCGCCAATACTGTATTGGTTTTTTTGATTGTTTCCTTTGCGAAAACGCATATCAAATACACCTGATAATGCATCGCCATATTCTGCGGCAAATGCACCTGAAGAAAAGTCGGAGTTGTCAAGCATGTTACTACTGAAGATCGTAATGCCTCCGCCACTGGAGCCTTTGCGTGCAAAATGATTAGGATTGGGAATATCAATTCCTTCAAGCCGCCACAACATTCCTGCTGCCGAATTACCTCTTATTATAATATCGCTCCGTGCATCTCTTACGGGCTGCACACCAGGAAAACTCATCGCCATACGACTTGGATCATTCACACTTGCTGCATAACGATTGGTTTCTTCAGCAGTGAAAGATCTTGTACTGACAACAGATAATTTGTTTACCGGAAGTTTGGGATTTCTTTTTGCTTTCATCACAACTGCTTCCTCCTCGCGGTACAGTTGCTCCATTTCTATAATCAGTTCAAGTTCTCTTGAGCTATTGAGAATGATATTATCAGTGATATAATTTTCATAGCCGATAAAGCTGCATTGTATTCGCCTGCGTCCTACCGGGACGTTTGACAAAACAAAGCTGCCATCTGGTTTGCTGATCACAGTTTGCTGCACACTATCATCCACAATGGAAATAGTGGCGGCCTCCAGCGGACGGCGGCTATCTTTATCAATTACAATTCCTTTTATTTTTTGTGTAAGATCCTGTGAGAATAACTGTGTTGTAAGTAAAAGAAGAAATACCGTCAGGTGGCTTTTACATTTCACGGTTTTCAATTTTCAGTAAAATAGGAAGAAATACCGGATATTATTAGCTCCTGACGGTAATAGTTAGTTCGAATATATTGATATTAAAAAATGAATTTCAGTTTTTATTTAATGCTTACGAGTACTTTAATTTTCCCGATGCTACCTGTTGAATAATCTTCCAAAGCTTTACCGATAACCTGGCCCACTCTTACTTTTTCAGGATCTGCTTTCATTGCCACACCAGGTATTGAAGAAGTAACAAGCAGGTCACCTCTTTTAATAGAACCACCCTGCAGGCAAACCTTTGTTGGAATAACTCCAATGACTCCCATTGGAACTTTACCTGTAAGATCAGTATCAATATTTTCTTCAGTAAGTAAGACACCAGGCTTTGTTGCATATACACCTGCAACCAAAGTTGAATAAGGCGCACTGGATTTTTCAACAGCTCTGTCTTTACTAGTTGAAATAGCAAGTACATCACCTGCTTCGTATTCGTTTATATTGCCTGTTACATCAAATGCTTCTGCTATATCAGCGCCACTGGCTTGTGTACCGCCATTAAAAAATCCTTTGCCGGCCTCGTTGATCCTTGCAACGTTTGTTCCGCTCACTTTAAATAATGCAAGATTACCCGTAGTAGCACTGCCCGCTAATTCCGCTTCAAGAGCAGTTCCTCCGTCAAAAGTAGTTGCTCCTTTTAATGCTGCCTCTGATCCAGCATGTGTAACTCCATAAATACCTACACCACCATTATTATTAAAACCCCAGATAGCTGCGGAGAAGGCACTATTGGTGATCGCTGTTAAGCCATTGCCTGTAGCACTCTCGGTATAAATTCCATTTCCCTGACCTAAATTACTTACATACACAGCGTCTAACGAATTAGAAACATCGGTTACACTAAAAGAAGCAGCGTTACCAGTTGCACTTTCGCCAACGACACCTTTGCCTTGCGTACTCTTTCCATATACTCCTATACCAGTATTTGAATTAATTCCTTCCAAAGCTGTTCCAGTGCTGCTATTGGTAAGCGAAAATAAATTGGAGGCTGAAGAAATTGTGGTGCTATAGGGCATTGAAAACGCTCCTGTATTGTCGGCAGAGGGAACCCATTGTGTGCCGTTGAATTTTAATACCTGTCCATTTAATGGTGTTGTATTACTTACTGCAATATTTTGAATTCTATTCACCAACGGATTTGGATAAGATCCACCCAGGTCTCCGCCTGCAATACCAATCGGAGGTAATGACGTTGGAATAACACCAGGTGCAAGTTTTGCACTGGTAATAGAATTATCAGCAACCTTAGCTGTAGTGATTGCTCCATTAGTAATAGTTGGGTTCGGATAAGAACCAGTCAGATCACCACCAGCAGTTCCACTAGGAGGTAATGAAGTTGGAATAACTCCCGCTGCAAGTTTTGCACTTGTAACAGATGCATCAGCAATTTTTGAAGTTGTTACAGAGTTATCAGCAAGTTTGATTGAAGTAATTGCTGCAGTATTAATTGTTGGGTTTGGATAAGTGCCTGCAAGATCACCACCAGCAGGTCCGGTAGGAGCACCTCCTCCACCAAGAATTACATCAGGGCCAAGTTTTGCTAATGTGATCGATCCATCAGCAACTTTTACAGTTGTTACTGCATTATCTGCAATTTTATTTGTTGTTACGGCGTCATTCGCAATTTTTGGAGTGATCACCGCACCATTATCAATTTTTGGAGTAGTCACTGAACCAGCAGCAAGACTTGGATCAGGATAGTTTCCCTGGAGATCACCACCAGCCGAACCTGTTGGGCTACCACCACCACTACCAACAATATCAGTAGCCGGTGCCCATTGTGTGCCGTTGAATTTTAAAACCTGTCCATTTGCCGGAGCGGTGTTGCTCACTGCTGTATTTTGTATTTTATTTACTATAGGATTGGGGAAAGAGCCTGTCAGGTCACCACCAGCAATTCCATTTGGAGGTAATGAAGTTGGAATAACTCCCGCTGCAAGTTTTGCACTTGTAACAGAAGCATCAACAATTTTTGATGTCGTTATAGAATTATCTGCAAGCTTAGTTGAAGTGATCGCTCCATTATTAATAGTTGGATTCGGATAAGAACCGTTTAGATCACCACCAGCAGTTCCGCTTGGAGGTAATGAAGTTGGAATAACACCCCCAGCAAGTTTTGCACTCGTAACAGAAGCATCAACAATTTTTGAAGTTGTTACAGAGTTATCAGCAAGCTTGGTTGAATTGATTGCTGCATTATTAATCGTTGGATTCGGATAGGAACCTGCAAGATCGCCACCGGCAGGACCAGAAGGAGCACCACCTGATCCGAGAATTACATCGGGACCAAGCTTTGCCATCGTTATTGATCCATCAGCAACTTTTGAAGTAGTGATCGCATTATCTGCAACTTTCGTATTTGTTATAGCACCATTAGCAAGTTTTGTAGATGTAATTGCTCCATTATTAATATTCGGATTGGGATAGATTCCTGAAAGATCACCACCAGCAGGACCGGAAGGTGCGCCACCCGAACCAAGAATTACATCAGGGCCAAGCTTTGCCATTGTTATTGATCCGTCAGCAACTTTTGAATTTGTGATCGCATTGTCAGAAATTTTATTTGAAGTAATCACTCCATTTTTAATAGATGGATTAGGATAAGTTCCGGTCAGATCACCGTCAGCTGTTCCGTTTGGAGGTAATGAAGTTGGAATAACACCAGCTGCAAGCTTTGCACTCGTTACAGAAGCATCAATAATTTTTGATGTTGTTACCGAGTTATCAGCAAGCTTGGTTGTAGTGATTACTCCATTATTGATTGCAGGGTTAGGATAGGAACCAGTAAGATCACCTCCAGCATTTCCATTTGGAGGTAAAGCAGTTGGTATTACTCCGTTAGCCAGCATTGATTGTGTAATGACGCCATTAGCTATTGATGGATTAGGAAATGATCCGGTTAACACACCACCGGCAGTACCAGTTGGTACTCCTGTAGAAGAACGTCCGGCATATAATGCATAAGGAACGGACAGTAACTGGGCAGCACCCATATTTAGAAAATTGGATGAACCATCAGGATCAATTTCTACCTGTATAAATTTTGCCGCAGAAGCCCAGTCAATTGCTCCCATCGTTCCGCTAGTGTTATCTGCGCCTGCGCTTCCAATGGCAACATTAAATAAACCGAAATTATTTGTGGTGATCGTTCTTGTTTCTTTATAAAGAACAGTTCCGGCAGCACTCTCATCATGGATGCTTAAGCGAATCGCAATCTTTCTGTTTGGCAATACATTCCCAACGGAATTACGGGCAACACCCTGGTAATTGATCTGGTTGGGAGCCTGGCCATAGGCTATGAAGGAAGATATAATTCCTGCAATTAGTAAAAGTTTTTTCATTGGAAGTGGATTTTATTCTGAGAAAACTTGATCTATTGTTTATTTGATTTTTATGATTTTATAAACTCCTTTTTTTGCGACAGATCCCGGATCAGGATCAAGATCGACATGAAGCATATATACTTCATTTGGCAACTTGCTGACGGGAATTCTCTTGATCATACCAACA
>DATDCP010000549.1:0-8261 GCA_036524255.1 Chitinophagaceae bacterium | reverse complement strand
GTAATATCGGTTATTGAAAAAAAGAATAATTAATACAGCAACCATGGCAAAAGAATACTCAAATAAAAATTTACAAAAGGTTTCGTTTAAAAATGAAGATCTTTCGAATGCAAGTTTCGTGGAAAGCGATCTTCGCGGCGCTGATTTCACAAATGCTGATCTGACCGGCGCCGATTTTACTCATTCAAGGACTGGCATCACTCCTTTGAACACAATAATAATTTTATTAGTCGCTTTGATGGTATCATTATTGTCGGGTTATATTGCCGCACTTACCGGCCAAACCGTTCAAAACATGTTCGCTTCAGAAGATTCTAAAATCAGGGCGGCAGGAATTATAACAATTGTGATCATACTTCTTTTTATTCTTTATTACTATTGGAAAGGTGGAGGAAATGCGATCAGCCATTTGATCATGCCTGCTGTAATACTTGCTGCGGTGATCGGCATTACAGCATATGTTTCTGGGTTAGGTACGGGCATGGGGATGTTTTATCTTATACTGTCTTTACTATTGACAGTTGTCATGTTTATTGTAGGTACAATTGCCCGGGCTGCTGCTGGAACATTATCTAATATTTTATTCATGATAGTTGCATTATCAGGTGGTATGTTTGGTAAAAGTGTTGGCGGAGGGATAGGAACTGTGGCTATGGCGATCGCCTGTGCACTTATAAGTAAAAGAGCATTGAGCGGGGCAAAAGGTTTTGATACGCTAAGAAAAATTGCATCATTTCTTGTAATAAAATTTGGAACATCGTTTCGTAATGCCAAACTCAGCAATGCAAATTTTACAGGTGCAAAAGTTCATAATTCAGATTTCTCCCATGCGGATCTTTCAGGAACCAATTGGGAAGGTTCAAAAAAAATAAACTTTATAACTACTGCGGATAAGTTCACTCCTAAAAAGAAAACATGATGGAGCAAACACAAACGGCAAGAGAGCATCCAACACTAAGCAATACAGATCTTGCTTTTGAAAGAACAATGCTTGCCTATGAACGAACATTGATGGCATGGATCAGGACCGGAGTATCATTGATCTCTTTTGGATTTACTCTTTATAAATTTTTTGAAGAATGGCGAAAGACCGAACAACCTGTCCAATCTCTTTTCACACCAAGGATCGTAGGGATGATCATGATCTTGTTCGGTTTGCTGGGACTTCTGTTTGCACAGATCCAACATCAAAGAGCAGTTAAAAGATTAAGGATAGATTATCCCAAAGCTCAACGGTCGCTTTCATCAGTGCTGGCAATTTTGATCCTGATATTTGGGCTGGCATTGTTCTTGGCGGCTTTGTTCCGACAGTAGAAAAGTCGGAAAGTCCGAAAGTCAGAAAGCCGTATAAAAGTTCTTTAAATTACTAATAATATTTCTAACTAATAATTTCAAAGGAGGTAGTTATGCCAACAACAATTGAAGAAAAGAAATCCAAACAACAATTGGGTTCAATCAATGGTGTGAATGGACTGTCCTCAATCAAACATTCTTTCACGTCAACCAGTTTACAGGATCTAATAAAGTATAGCCGTGCCATCGATGCCGTCATTTGGGGAATGCCCGCAGTTAATTTCCAATTACTGCATGAAAGCCTTATAGAGGCAAAAGGCGATTTCAACCAGATTGTTTACTGGTCGGGTTTGATTAGTTCGAAGAACCAAACACTCACACCCAATCCCGATGTGATCTATATAAATCCATTGTATGATACAAGGCAGGGGCCTATTGTATTGGAAATTCCTTCTGTGGATGGTATATCATCACTGACAGGCAGCGTGGATGATGGTTGGCAAACGGCGATTGAAGATGTAGGGCCTGCGGGAGTTGACAAAGGTAAAGGCGCTAAGTATCTTCTTTTGCCTCCGGGATACAAAGAAAAAATTCCGCAAGGATATGTTCCGATGCCATCACCCACATATGCCGGTTTTGTTATCCTTCGTTCCAATCTTACAGATGGTAGTGAAAAGGATATTACGCGGGCAATTGAGTATGGCAAAAAAGTAAAGATCTATCCTTATTCGCAAGCTGCCAATCCACCGCAAACGGTATTTGTTGACCTATTGAATGTGCCTTTCGGGAATATTATTCCTTATGACATTCATTTTTTTGAATCATTGAACGATTTTGTGCAAAGGGAGCCCTGGCTCGAACGTGATAAGGCTATGATCGATCCACTAAAAACCATTGGCATTGAAAAAGGAAAGACTTTTATTCCAGATGCCCATTCTAAAGAAATACTCACAGCGGCCATAAAGGATGCACGTAGCTGGATAGATCAAAAATATCAGGCAGTTTTTGAACCACCTTTTTATGAAAGTACTTATTGGGCTTTACCTGCGTTCCCTGCTTTTGCAAAAGCAATTATGGAAAACTATGTTGATCCCAATACGTATCCGATAGATGAAAGAGCTGCGGCATATTCAATCGCTTATTTCAGTGCCAAACATTTGGGAACAGGTCAATATTACCTGATGACAGTTAATGATGCTAATAATAAACCCTTTGATGGTTCAAAACTATACAAGCTTCATTTGCCTCCCAACGTACCGGTAAAATTATATTGGTCAGCAACTATATATGACCGCGAAACGCATGCTTTAATAAAAGATCAACCCTATTTCAGCCGGGCTTCTACTACACCGGGATTACAGAAGAACAATGATGGTTCGGTTGATGTTTATTTTGGTGCAAAAGCTCCTGAAGGAAAAGAATCTAACTGGATACCTACCAATCCCGATCGCCGCTTTGAAGTATTAGCTCGTTTTTATGGTCCCGAAAAAGGATTCTTTGATAAAACATGGAAGATGGGGAATATAGAAGAAGTAAAATAAACAGATTATTGAACAACAAATATTCAACAAATGGAAACACAAACAACAATAAAGCCACAAGGAAAATCAACTATATCATCCGGATCAATACCTGTCACTGCGGAAAATTTTGTAAGAGCCGAAAGCGATTTGTATTTCAGTTCGGTCGTCAAAGATGATGGCTTTGGAAAATTTAAACATAATCGTGAAGCTACTCCTATTAATAGGCAAACGGTGATCCGAATGAATCGTGACACACTTTATTCAGCAGCAGTCTTTGATCTGGATGCCGGGCCGGTTACGATTATGCTTCCCGATCCAGGCTCAAGGTTTATGTCAATGCAGATCATTAACGAGGATCAATACACGCCTGCAGTTTATTATAAAGCCGGAAGTTATACATTGAAACGGGAAGAGATCGGTACAAGATATATCATTGTTGCTATTCGCACATTGGTGAATTCTGCAGATCCAAAAGATATTGAACAGGTGCATGCATTACAGGATGCGATCAAAGTAGCTCAGACTGAAGGTCCGGGTAAATTTGAAGTTCCTAATTGGGACGCAACAAGTCAGAAAAAAGTACGGGAAGCTTTATTGGTGCTTGGTGCCACACTACCGGACTTAAAAAATATGTTTGGTTCAAAAGATAAAGTGAATCCTGTACGTTTTCTAATTGGCTCTGCTATGGCATGGGGAGGCAATCCTGAAAAAGAAGCTACTTATATCAATGTTACACCGGCACACAATGATGGGAAAATTATTCACAAATTAAATGTAAAGGATGTTCCTGTTGATGGTTTCTGGTCTATTAGCCTTTACAATGACAAAGGCTATTTTGTAGCCAATGACAGAAATGCTTATTCAATCAATAACCTTACTGCAAAAAAAGATGCAGATGGTTCTGTAACTATTCAATTTGGTGGTTGCGATGACAAGTCAGCGAATTGTTTACCCATCATGGAGGGTTGGAATTACATCGTTCGTCTTTATCGTCCTCGAAAAGAAGTTCTTGAAGGCAAGTGGACATTTCCGGAAGCAAAACCTGTAAGCTGAAAAAATGATTGAAGTATTTATATACACTAATTATATTAAAAAAAAGAGTAGTATAAAATCAGTGATTGAGGAATGAAAGCCACTTCAATTTAATAGACACCAAAGTGCGAAAATATTTTGTTCACTATTAAATCTTTATTTATGAAAAAGATTATTTTTATTCCGCTTCTCCTCGTAATGGGGATCGTGAATGCCCAACTCCAGTTCGGATTAAAAGGTGGTGTAAACATCAGCAACTTTACAGGTGGTGATTTTCCAAATTTTGAGAAAAATCCATATGTGGCATTCCATCTTGGTGGATTAGTGCGAATCAAGTTTGATCACCTTGCTTTGCAACCTGAACTTCTTTTTTCTTCACAAGGCGCTAAACTGGATGATGGCGTGACCGAAGAGACTTACAAAGTTTCTTATGTCAACATACCTATCATGCTGCAGTGGCAATTCAAAGGTAGTTTGTATGTTGAAGCGGGACCGCAGGTGGGTTTCAAAGTAAGCGAAGACATTCCCAATACTACTATCGAAGATTTTGCTAAAAGCACAGACCTTTCAATAGGATTTGGCCTGGGTTTTTTGAAAAATAAGGGCTTGGGTATCGGAGCCCGTTATATGGTTGGGGTGAGTAAAGTGGGTGATTTTGATTCAGCCAATATCGATCCTGATTTCAAAAATGGAGTGTTACAATTCAGTCTCATTTTTGTTTTCTAATTAAATCTGGAAAAGAGGAATTTAATTAATAATTTACCGCCAATATTCAATTTACCAGATATTAAAGTCACACAACTTAAAACCCATTAAATTTTTTCTTAAACCAAAATTTTATAAATATGAAAAAGATCTTTCTATTGCTCGTATTAGCTACAACTATGACTACTATGATGGGCCAGCATGCCCGAATTAATCTTTATGGTGCATACACATTTGATGATGGGTTTGATGTATGGAATGATGTAAATACATACTATAATGGAACAGTAAAAGGAGGATTACAATTAGGTGCCGGTTTGGAATATATGTTTAATAAGCAAAGCAGTGCAGAAATTTTGTGGTTACACAGAAGTACTACCGTTCCTGCCTATTTTAAATTTGGAGCTGGCGCAGAAAAGACTGAAACCTTCGATCTTAAACATGATTTTATAATGTTAAGCGGAGATGGACATTTTGGGAACGGTGGTAAAGTAGAAGGGTATGGAGGGATAATGGCTGGAGTTTTGATCAGCAATCTTGAAGCTCCATCACTCGGAAAAAGTTCCAACAATACAAATTTTGCCTGGGGTGGAAGAGTTGGCACTAACATATGGCTCGGCTCAAAACTGGGAATAAAACTGCAGGCACTAATATTATCAGCTTCCAGGGCTACTGGAGGCGATTATTATTGGAGCTGGTACGGTCCAATATACCTCACTGAATATTCTACGGTGTGGCAATTCAGCCTTGGAAGTGGATTGATATTAAAATTAGGAAAGTAAGCATTGATGATAGAGAGTGCGGAATAAAATAACAACACTCCCACTCTCGCATTTAAACACATTATTTCATTTACTTAATAACTCATATTGGGGTTGACAACCCCAATATGAATATTATATGGAAGGGACGATTGAAAATAATAATCTTACCACTGACCAAAAGCTTGATCGTGACCGGAACAGACTGGAGATAAATAATACTTTAATTCTAGCTATAGCCACTTTGGCAATAACATGGTGCTCGTATCAAAGTAATTTATGGAACGGCATTCAGATTTTTAATCTCGCTGAGTCTAATAAATTCAGTCGGAATGCACAACAAGAAGCAATTCAATCGGGACAAAGAAGACAAATGGATGAAGCAATTATTATCAGGTTTTTTGAGGATGCATTTGCTAAAAACGAAGACAAAATAAAATATATTTTGCGTGGTGTCCGGCCTGAGTTGTCAAAGATCATGTCTGACTGGATGCAATTGCATCCCTTTGAAAACCGTTCTGCACCATTTCACCCAATGGCGATGCCGGGGTATAAGGAATTGATGGAAAAAGATAAGGCCGAATCAGAAAAATCATTGGCTCAAGCAGGAATTTCATTTGAAAAAGCTACCAGGGCCAATGCCATTTCAGACAGGTATAGTTTGCTTACTGTAATATTCAGCATGGTAATGTTTTTGGCCGCGATCGGAGCAAAAATAAGCCGCATAAGACTAAGCTTCACACTTATTGTTGTTTCAGGCTTAGTTTGTATCTGCGCCTTAATTTTACTTTTTCTCTATATGCCAATAGCATCAAAGTAAGTAGGAGAATCATTTTTATGTTTTCTTTTCTGAAAATTTCAAACTCACAGCTTGCTTTACCCTGTTTTATAGACAAAATAAAGGCTGTATATAGAAATACACAGCCTTCGATTGCTCGCCGTCACACTTGTTATGTTTTAAAATCAAATACTCATTAAATCATCAATCGTAAACTTCAGGAGAAATAAGACCGCTAATAAGATTTTAAGCGGTCTTATTCTTAACTATAACCAAAACTGCCTAAGAACTAACAACTAAGGGACTGAGATTGATAAATTATTTCCGATCGAATACTATTTGAAACTATGTCCACTATTTTTCATGACCGCCTATATCAAATTTGTTTACTAAAGTTAATCTTCATTAAAGGTGGAATAAAGTTTTAAGGGCACACAAATGCTAAAAATTATAATTGTTTACTAGTTTATCTCTATAGTTATTCATAATCTGAAGAAAATATCTCTTTTTAATATAGTCGAAAGGTTTTTGACCTGTAAATTTTTTAAAGGCAGTAGTAAAAGAACTCCTGTTATTAAAGCCACATATTTTTGACAGCTGTTTTAAATTAGGCCTGCCGGATAAATTTGTATTTATAATTTCAATACAATGATCGATCCTGTATTTGTTTATATGATCACTGAAATGCATTCCTAACTCCTGGTTGAGAAATGCTGACAACTGATGAACAGGGATTTGAAGCTCAGCTGCCAATTCTTTTATATGATATCCCCTTTGCAAAAAGGGTTTTTTCTCTATCATTAGATCTTTTAACCGATGCTCTATTGATTCAGGATCATCTTTCCTGTAATGAATTATAAAAGTGTTATCCTTCTTTTGGTCACTAAAAAAATTTCGTAAATAGCCAATTATATTTTGTTTTGTCATTAATGTCAATTTTTCTATCAGAAATAAATGACCTGCTCTAAAAATACAATGACGAAAAACTATTACAATGAGTATGTAATCTTTTACTGCCAAGATTTATACTATAGCTTGCCTTATATTTTAAATAAGTGCAGTGATCAGAGTCATACATACTATATATGACTCAACTTTCAAAAACAGTGCTGCTACTATAGTTGCTGCTATAATAGCGTCTTGTATAATCTGATGGTGTACACCCGGCAAATTTTTTGAAAGCCGTAGTAAAAGTATTCCGGTTATGAAATCCGCATTGGCTTGCTAATCCTTTTGAATTTAGCTTGCGTGTTGCCCCTTTTTGAATCAGTGTTTTGCAATATCTCACCCGGTATTGGTTAAGATAATTATTAAAATTGATACCTAGTTCGTGGTTGAGTAAAGCGGAAAGATGGAGTTGTTGAATATTCAGATCATCCGCAAGCGCCTTGAGGCTATAATTTTCAATAAGGTAAGGCTGTCGTAGTTGCATGTGATCATCCAGTTGCTTTAAAATTGAAGCTTTTTTTTCAGAAGGGAAAACGATTGTGCGGGGATTTGCTGGTTTTTTCTTAAAGGTTAGTAATTGCCCAAAGATTCTGTTAAGAAAATTTCTCATAAAAAATGGTTTAATGGTTAAAAACGTAGCCTAGACCTAAAATACGTCATGTAAAAAACATAAAAAAATAAATATTGGGCTTCGTTTAAATTTCCCCTTTAAAAATATTTTACAAAAAATAAAATGGCAAAAACGAAAGGATAAAGAGATGGCCTTAACTTATAAATCCTGTCAATAAGTAAGGTCAAATAGTTGTTTAAAGAAGACCACCCCTATAATTTTAATACTTTCCAAGAGAAGTATAGTTTAGCCTTAAGAATTGCTAGTTAATAGCAGTTGTTTTCTCAAAAGAAGAAGTATTTCAATACTTCTTCTTTTTTTAATCTTAAGTCTTTAGAGGGAAGACATGACAATGATTAGCAAGAAATATTCTTACTTATAAAAGGAATTTCATTACCTGTTTTTAGCCAGCCAATTTGTTCATTAGCCTATAAATTTTAGTCATCTCTTCGTCGACAGCACCTTCGGCATCTGGCTTTTTATTTTCCTGGACCTTCCCCAGTTTTATATACTTAATAAATTCTGACGGGTTTAATCCCGTTGCCTTTTTAAAAGCAGAAGTAAAAGTATTTCTATTGTTAAACCCTGATTCTTCCGCGATCGATTCAAGT
>DATDCP010000548.1:0-3676 GCA_036524255.1 Chitinophagaceae bacterium | reverse complement strand
CATACGCATCAGAAAATAAACCGGCATGTCCTGCCACGCCGCCAAACATTGATGCCCCTTCATCATGTACATCGCCCCAAAGTAATTGCTTCCGAAAATATTTTTCTTCCTCGGTTGGAATGATCCTGTTAACTGTAAATCTTTCTCGTGGTTTAAACCCGGTAGTTTCCAATCCCAGTTTTGAGTAAAAAGTTTTTCTAACATATTGGTCAAGCGTCATACCGGAAAGCTGCTCCACAATTTTTCCAAGAAAAATAAAATCATTGTCGCTGTATGAATACTTTCCCAGTCTTGGCGGCGCACTTTTTATGATCCTGCTGAGCATCGTATCCTGCCATTCATTTTTCAAATACAAATTCTCGGCAACCCTGATCGTATAACCCGGTTTCGGTTTGTCAGAATAAAGTAATGGATTGGGAATGCCTGTTGCTGAATCAACTGTTTCTTTATAAAAAAAAATAGTGGGTGTTAACCCAACCTCATGCAGTAATATATCATCGATCCGCAGGTTTGCTTTATCCGAATTTTGTGTCCATGGCAGATAATCGCCTAATGTTTTATCTAATTTGACCTTTCCTTCTTCGTATAATTTCATTATAGAAAGAGTGGTAGCGGAAATTTTTGTAACTGAAGCAAGATCAAAGATACTTTCAACTGTTACCGGCTGAGGCTTGTCGATCGCATAACTGCCGAATGCTTTATCATAAATAATTTCTCCATCCTTTATTGCCAGCACCACACAACCGGGAAATGCTTTTTGAGCTATCGCATCTGTAACTATTGAATCAATTGTTTGAGTCATGATCATTCGCTTCTCAAAAGGATTAGGTTTTTCAGTGGCGACTATATCAATTCCAAAACCCGCCGAATAATTACAAACTCTTACTGGTAATTTACCAGATGCTTTCGTTTTTCCTTTTAACAGATCAACCGCTACTTGTCTCGATATATTATCATCCTGGTGACAAGCAACAAGAGCATTAGCATTACAGAAGCTTGCTGCAGCCAATACATTTCCAAAAACAAGTGTAATGCTGTTTGTTTTATTCAGTCTGCGCCATAATGAAAGAGAAGAATTTGTGATACCATAATTATTCGCAGGCCTGTTGCTAAAGTTATGAATACCCATAACAACTATCTCATACTTATTGATCACTTTTTCAAATATTTCATCAGCCTTATCATCTCCATCTTTCCACGAAAAGGAATAACTGTCTATTTTATAATTTTCTTCTAACCCTTTTCCAAAAATATTTGACCCCGAATCTCCAATCGTTATATAAGCTATTTTGGAATTTTTTTTCAACGGAAATGAAACATTACCAGTTCCCTGTTTTAAAACCGTAATGGTTTCTTTCGCCACTTTCAACCTGATCGCATCTGTTTTTGCATTCAGATCACGAAGAAGGTTACTTGTTTCGATCGGTTTTAATTGATTCAATCCAAGTTGAAATTTTGCCTTTAAAACTTTTTTCACTTTAGCATCAACATCATCCCAGCTCAACCTTTTTTCTTCAATTGCTTTTTTTATTGCATCGATCGCTTTGCCTACATCCTCAGGAAGACAAAGCATATCATTGCCGGCTATCAATGCTTCTACTGAAATAACACCACCGGGAAAATATTTTGCAACACCTTTCATTTCAAGTGCATCAGTAAATGTGAGACCGTTGAAGCCAAGATCATCTCTTAGAATACCGGTAACTGTATTTTTAGAAATAGAAGTTGCCCGATTTTGGCCTGTATCAATTGATGGCACCGCAAGATGCGCTACCATAACACTTCCAATTCCTGCATTAATTAATTCACGGAAAGGCTTTATTTCATTTGAATCAAGTTCTGCTCTCGATTTATTTATCACCGGCAGATCAAGATGTGAATCAACGTCAACATCACCATGCCCGGGAAAATGTTTAGCGCAAGCCATGATACCTGCGTCCTGCATGCCTTTCATATAGGCAATTCCAAATTTTATAACCTTGTCCCTGTCTTCACCAAAAGAGCGATAACCGATTACTGGATTGTTTGGATTATTATTTATGTCAACTACAGGGGCATAATTAACATGAATACCGATCCGCTTACATTGTTCACCAACAGCTAAACCCATTTCGTACACTAATCTTGGATTATCCATAGCGCCGAGTGTGAGCTGGTAAGGAAATTTTGTAACACTATCCAGGCGCATACCAACACCCCATTCACCATCGATCGTTACCATCAACGGCGTTTTTGCAATGGTTTGGTAAAGGTTGGTAAGATTAGCCTGTCGAATTGGTCCGCCCTGGAAAAAACATAAAGCACCAACATTGTATTGTTGAATATCGCTGGTCACTTTTGCCACATGATCGGCACCAAGATTAGAGTGTGCACGGATCACCATTAATTGTGCGATCTTTTGCTCTGGTGTCAATGAGTTAAAAACGCTATCCACCCACTTATCAACAGAAAGCCTGCTCCTGTATTGCGAAAAACTAACAGAAGAAATAAAAACAGCGGCAATAAAGAATATTTTTTTCATGCAAGATGCTTAAGATAATCAACGTATTTTAGCAGCCCAAATTACGAAGAATTGCCTGACAAGATTTTACTATTACCTGATAACATTGCTAATCAAATTGCGGCCGGCGAAGTGATCCAAAGACCAGCGTCAGCTGTTAAAGAATTGTTGGAAAATGCTGTAGATGCTGGTGCAACAGAGATCAGGCTTATTATCAACGATGCAGGGAAATCCCTTGTACAGGTGATCGATAATGGTGGCGGCATGAGCGAAACTGATGCACGATTGAGCTTTGAACGCCATGCAACTTCCAAGATCACAACGATCGATGATTTGTTTCATATAAAAACAATGGGGTTTCGGGGTGAGGCATTGGCTTCGATCGCTGCAGTAGCACAGGTGGAACTAAAAACAAAAAGACTGGATGATGAAACAGGAACCTATATTGAGATCGAGAACAGTGTTGTAAAAAAGCAAGAGCCAATTGCAGTTGCTGAAGGGACCAGCATCGCAATGAAAAATTTATTTTTCAATGTTCCAGCACGCAGAAATTTTTTGAAAAGCAATAATGCCGAAATGCGGCATATTGTAGATGAGTTTACAAGAGTTGCATTAGCGTTTCCCCAGGTATTCTTTTCTCTCACTGCTAATAACCAACAGATCTTTCATCTTGAAGCCGGGAATTTAAAACAACGTATTCTTCAATTACTCGGAAATACTTACAACACAAAGCTTGTAAGTGTAAAGGAAGACACCGATTACATGAATATTTATGGGTTTGTAGGTAAACCAGATACGGCTAAGAAAACAAGAGGTGATCAATATTTTTTTGTCAATAATCGGTTTATAAAAAGTGCTTACCTGAATCATGCAGTGATGAATGCTTACCAGGAAATGGTCACAAAAGATAGTTTCCCGATGTACGTGCTGTTCATTGATCTTGATCCAACACAGGTAGATGTAAATGTTCATCCAACCAAACAGGAAATAAAGTTTGAAGATGAAAAAATAATTTATGCATTTGTACAGGCAGCAGTGAAACATGCGTTGGCACAATTCAGCGTCACTCCTACTTTGGATTTTGAACTGGATGCATCTATACAACAATTATCGTCCATTCAGCAACCATTTACTGAAGAAAAAAAATCAGCAGCAACCTCTGGCTCTATCTTCAAA
>DATDCP010000547.1:0-28214 GCA_036524255.1 Chitinophagaceae bacterium | reverse complement strand
TGGATGGAGTGTTAAATTGCCTGAGAAGTTAGTGGAGGGACATGAATCACATTTCGCAAGAGTTACTGATAATTTTCTGGAATATTTGAAGAATAAAAATATGCCTGCATGGGAAGTACCAAACATGCTGGCAAAATATTACACGACAACTAAAGCTTTAGAAATTGCTTTAAAGAAAAAATGATGAAACACACGATTGTTCTGCTTTTATTGGCATTCACTGTGAATGCTTACGCACAATATCCAAGAGTGGATATTCCCGGTTCTGAAGTAAGAAAGATAACTTCTTCCATAGTTACCGGGCAAGAATACGAGTTACAAATATTATTACCGGGTAGTCACAAAACCAGCAATAAAAAATATCCTGTCATTTACCTGATGGACTCGCAATGGGATTTTCCATTGTTAAAATGTCTTTATGGTGAACATTACTTCGACGGCTTTATTCCTGAACTGATCGTTGTTGGTGTTACCTGGGGTGGAAACAACCCTAATCCTGATAGCTTAAGAGCAAGAGATTATACACCAACCAAAGAAGCAAGATCGCCACAAAGTGGCGGCGCGGATAATTTTCTTTCATTTATGAAGAATGAGTTATTCCCTTTTATTGAAAAAATTTATAAAGCTGATAATAACAATCGTACACTGATGGGTTGTTCATTAGGCGGACTTTTTACTTTATATACCTTATTTACTCAACCAGAATTATTCACCGGCTATGCTGCTGCAAGCCCTGCTGTTGGTTGGGATAGAGAAGGTCTTTATAAATATGAAAAAGAATTTGCTGAAAAGAAATTATCAAAACCGGTAAGGGTTTACATGACGATCGGTGATGTTGAAAGAAGCAGGCCTACTTATGAAAGATTTGCCGCACAGATGACAAGCAGGAATTATGCTTCAGTATCACTTAGATCAAAAATACTGGAGAATACAGGTCATTCGGGAACTAAAAGCGAAACATTTGGACGTGGAATGCAATATATATTTGAGAGACCGAAATTGAATCTTGATCCAGCAGTGTTAAACAAATATATTGGGTCTTATCAATCATCTAATGGAAATAAAATTGATATAAAAAATGAAGATGGTAAACTTGCTTTATACTTATCTCCCACTTTTAAATACGTATTATATACAGCAAGTGAAACAAATTTTTATTCCTCGTCAGAATTTTTCAATCTTGAATTTAAAAATGAGGGTGGAAAACCAAGTGGGTTTCAATTAAACAGGTATGGAAATTCACAGTTCTTGACAAAAACAAATTAGAATGAAAAAAATATTCTTTTTTCTGTTTACCGCTATCGCACTTACATCTGCTGCACAGAAGAAAGATTCATTGTTGTCAAATGTTTATTACTGGAACAAACTTGAACCTATAAAAGAAGATACAAGAGTAAGAAGACAAGTATTAGAAGGAAAAACATTGGCACTTGCAAATTTTGAAGTACATACTTCAACTCTCGAACCGGGTAAGGCTCCTCACCCGCCGCATGTGCATAATGATTTCGAAGAATTAATTATTGTAAAAGAAGGACAAGTAAAAATTACAATTGCAGGCAATAGCAAAAAACTTGGTCCCGGAAGTATTGCTTTCGCCATGCCCAATGATAATCATGGAATTGAAAATGCTGGCAACACACAAGCCACCTATCATATATTAAAATATAAAGGCAAAGCTCCAAATATTGAACGTGGCAAACAAGCTGGCGGTTCATTTATGCTTGACTGGAATGAATTAACAACAAGAAACACAGGCAAAGGATATCGAAGGGATTTTTTTAACAGGGCGACATCGCAGTTAAAGCAATTTGAAATGCATACAACTGCATTGAATGCAGACTCTGTAAGTCATGCTCCACATACACATATACAGGAAGAAATTATTTTGGTATTGAGGGGGGATGTCGAAATGTATATCGATGGAAAACTGTATAAGGGTAAGGCCGGGGATCTGTACTTTATTTCACCAAATGTTCCGCATGCTTTAAAAAATATTGGCAAAGAACAATGCGAATATTTTGCATTTCAATGGAAAGATCAATAAAGAATAAAAAATGCTTACATGAAAAAAGTAACATCATTACTCTGCTTCTTTATCTGGTTGACATCAATTGATGCACAAAAGACGGGGATGTTTGACGGCAACGAAGATGTTGGCAATCCTGCGAAAAAAGGATCAGCAACTTACAATGCCGAAACACAGGAATACACAATGAGTTGCGCTGGAAAGAACATGTGGGGGAATGATGACCAGTTTCGATTTCTATGGAAAAAGATCAAAGGTGATTTTATGATCAGTGCTACGGTCCGTTTTATTGGTAAAGGCGTTGATCTGCATCGTAAGGTCGGCATTATTGCAAGAAATCAACTCACAGCCAACTCACCTTATGCCGATGCTTGTGTACATGGCGATGGACTGACATCCTTGCAATTTCGTCATGCAGACACTGCACAAACCGTACAAATAGTATTGCCAACAAATGGTGGCGTTAATATCGAACTGCAACGCATTGGAAACACTTTTACTTTTTCTGCCGCCACTCCGGGAGAAAATTATAAAACAGCCTCAAAAGAACTATTATTAAATGAAGAAGTGTATGCGGGCTTATTTATTTGTTCTCATAACGAAAATGTAGTTGAACAAGCTGTATTCAGCAATGTTCGAATCATCATTCCTGCTGCTAAAGATTTCAGGCCCTATCGTGATTATATCGGGAGTCATTTAGAAGTTATGGATGTTCAAACTGGTCATCGTAAGATATTATATAGTGTTCCAAATTCCATACAGGCGCCAAATTGGACAACAGACGGAAAACATCTTATTTATAATTCAGAAGGGTTGCTTTATAAATTCAATTTACAGAATAATACTCCGGAGAAATTGAATACAGGCTTTGCCAATCAAAACAACAACGATCATGTTATCTCATTTGACGGTAAGCAAATGGCAATAAGCCATCATGTTGGTGAAAAGAGAATTTCAACTTTGTTTATTTTGCCGATCACCGGTTCTGACAAACCCATACAGATCACATCCGCCGATTCAGGTCACTCCTATTTGCATAGTTGGTCAACTGATGCAAAGAAATTAGTTTTTGCAGGCCAGCGAAAAGGTCAATATGATATTTGGGCAATAGACATTGCTTCCAAAAAAGAAATACAACTCACCAATACAACAACATTAGACGATTCACCCGAATATAGTCCAGATGGCAAATGGATATATTTTAATTCTGTTCGTACCGGTACAATGAAATTATGGCGAATGAAACCTGATGGCAGCAACCACGAACAAGTGACTTTTGATGAATACAATGATTGGTTCCCGCATTTTTCCCCGGATGGCAAATGGATCGTATTTCTTTCCTATCCGAAAGAGATCAATCCAACTGATCATCCCTGGTATCAGAAAATATATTTGCGCTTAATGCCAGCAAGCGGAGGCGTACCCAAAAATATTGCTTATGTATATGGTGGTCAGGGAACGATCAATGTACCTTCTTGGTCGCCGGATAGCAAAAGAATTGCTTTTGTAAGTAACACACAGTTAAAATAAATGAGCAAAAAAGTTTTTCATATAATTATTATAGTTGCTGCCTTAGTGGCTCCCCTATTTTCTTCAGCACAGATCAAACTTCCCCGTCTGGTAAGAGATAGTATGATCCTGCAAAGAGATACCAAAATAAATATATGGGGTTGGGCTGCAAAGAATGAAAAGATAAGTATCAATTTCAACAGTAAGAGTTATAAAACAACAACTGGCAGTGATGGCAAATGGTTGATACAATTACCACCAATGAAAGCAGGTGGACCTTATACAATGGATATTACAGGCAGCAATAAAATTTCATTGAAGGAAATTCTCATTGGTGATGTTTGGATCTGCAGTGGTCAATCAAACATGGTACATCAGTTGAATATCCATGATGTGACTTACGCTAAAGATATTGCAGAAGCGAACAATCCGCAGATAAGACATTTCTGGATACCTACAGTTACAAACCTCCAGGGCCCGCAAGATGATCTGACAACCGGTTATTGGAAATCTGCAATTGGTAATGATATAAGACCATTTTCAGCAGTCGCTTATTTCTTTGCAAAAAAACTTTATGAAAAATATCATGTGCCGATCGGTTTGATCAATGCAAGTGTTGGCGGCACTCCGATTGAAGCATGGACAAGTGAGGAAGGATTGAAAGAGTTCTCTGCAATGCAAGAGACGATCAAAAAAAATAAAGACACGGCTTATATAAATGGATTAAACCGGAGGGCATTTGCTGGTAATACAAACAGGCAACCGCCACTACCGCAGGACAAAGGATTAACTGGTCCGAAGTCGTGGTATGATGTTTCCTATGTTCCGAAGGGTTGGAAAACGATTGCTGTACCCGGTTATTGGGAAGACCAGGGGATTAAAGATCTGAATGGAATTGTTTGGTATAGAAAAGAAATTGATGTGCCGGCTTCGATGGTTGGTAAACCAGCAAAAGTTTTTTTAGGAAGAATTGTTGATGCGGATATTTTATATATCAATGGAAAGCAAGTGGGCAACACTACTTATATGTATCCGCAAAGGAGGTATTATATACCTGCGGATGTATTAAAAGCTGGTAAGAATATTTTAGTTGTTAAAGTAACCAACAATAACGGCAAAGGTGGCTTTGTTCCTGATAAACCTTATTGTTTATTCGCAGGTAATGATACGATCGATCTGAAAGGCTACTGGCAATATAAAGTTGGTGAAGTTTATCAACCACGGAGCGGGGGTTTTGGCGGTGGAGGTATATCTGCACAAAATCAACCAGCCGCTTTATATAACTCAATGATCGCTCCATTGATAAACTATTCCGTCAAAGGATTTCTCTGGTACCAGGGTGAAAGTAATGCAGGAAGACCTGAAGAATATGCAAAGTTGCAACCAGCACAAATTGCAGATTGGAGAAATAAATGGAAGCAACCCGATGCGCCATTTCTATATGTACAGCTTCCCGGTTTTATGGATTACAACTATTTGCCATCTGAAAGTGGTTGGGCTATATTGAGAGAATCACAAATGAGATCTTTATCTGTACCGAATTCCGGAATGGCCGTTGCAATTGATCTTGGTGAATGGAACGATATTCATCCTGACAATAAAAAAGATGTTGGTGAAAGATTAGCATTAGCGGCGATAAAAATTGCTTATGGTGAAAACATTATTTATTCGGGCCCGATCTATCAATCAGCAAAAGTTGAAGGAAATAAAGTAACTATCAATTTCACTAATGTGGGTAGTGGATTAATAACAAATGACGGTGAAGAATTAAGCGAGTTTGCTATTGCCGGTGCAGATAAAAAATTTGTTTGGGCAAAAGCAAAAATTGATGGAGATAAAATTGTTGTATGGAATGAGAATGTTGCGAATCCAATATATGTCCGTTATGCATGGGCGGATAATCCAGTGAACCCGAATTTGTATAATAAAGAAGGTTTACCGGCATCGCCTTTCAGAACAGATACTCCTTACCCTTAAGTAAAACTTAAAGCAAAACTAATTGAATGAACATTTGATAAATAAATATTATACAGTGAAAAGACTCCTATTTTTTTTGTCCGCAATTTATTTAAGTTGTACTGCAGATGCGCAAGGATCAAAAATTGACAGCAGCAAGTATCTAAAGCTTACAACGTTTACAACCCAACAGGATCATGATAACATGAAGCAGCAATTGGGCATAAAAAAATTAAGACCGGGTCCAAGCGGCAATGAATCTGCTCCCAATCATGCTAACTATGATGAATCAATTGCAAATCCATGTCCTCAATTACCGGATGTACTCACAACAAAAAATGGAAATAAAGTAACGACAACTGATGCGTGGTGGAAACAACGCCGTCCTGAAATTGTTGAGGAATTTGAAAGAGAAGTTTATGGTCGTCTTCCAAAAAATATCCCCAAAGTAACATGGACTGTAAAGGTTACTGATCGTGAAGTAATAAATCGCATTCCTGTTGTTGTGAAGATGTTGGTAGGTCATGTTGATAATAGTGAGTATCCTTTGATCAATGTTAATATTAATATGATGTTGGTAGTACCTGCAAATGTGAAAGGCCCCGTTCCTGTGTTAATGATGTTTAGTGGCCGTCCTTCATTTCCGGCTCCGGCACAGCCTGCGCCTGATGAATTGGATAAACTAAATAATGCATTTAAAGATTTGATGATAAAAAATGATCCTTCTATAAAAGCGATATTTGATAAATACCCGGCGTATCAACCGATCACAAGACTTCCTGCACCTAATTTTTTTGCCCCGCCAAAACCTGATGAAGAGCTTACACCGCAGGAAAGATTATTAGCTGCAGGCTGGGGTTATGTGACTCTTGAAACAAATAGCATACAAGCTGATAATGGCGCCGGACTCACAAGAGGAATTATTGGTTTAGTAAATAAAGGGCAGCCACGCAAAACAGAAGATTGGGGTTCATTGCGAGCATGGGCATGGGGAGCAGCAAGAGGATTAGACTATTTAGAAACGGATACGTTAGTTAATGCAAAACAAGTTGGCATCGAAGGTGTATCACGTTACGGAAAAGCAGCATTGGTAACACTTGCATTTGAACCACGTTTCGCAGTCGGATTGATCGGTTCATCAGGTAAAGGTGGCGCCACGCTTCATCGTCGTGTATTTGGAGAAGCAGTGGAAAGCCTTACAGGTAGTGGCGAGTTTCATTGGATGGCTGGTAAATATTTGAAATACGGAACAGAAGAATCATCGTTTGGAAAAAAAACAGGTTGTGATCTGCCGGTTGATTCTCATGATTTAATTGCATTGTGTGCACCACGTCTTACATTCATAAGTTATGGTATTCCAGAAAAAGGTGATGCAAAATGGCTTGATCAGCAAGGTAGTTGGATGGCTACGGTTGCAGCTGGATCGGCATTCAAATTATTGGGTGCAAAAGATCTTGGCTTATCAAATGATTATATGAAAGAACCAATGCCACCAATGTTGACTGATAAACTCGATGGAGAATTAGCGTGGCGTCAACATGATGGCGGGCATACAGATGCGCCTAATTATAAATTTTTTATTCCATGGGCAAGCAAGTTTTTAAAATATCAAAGAACAGCTTCACAATAGCGTTTTTCAAAAATTAAAAATTGATGAAAGTTTTGGTATGTATGGAGCCGGGCAGATTTGAGTATAAAAAAGAAGAGATGCCGCAATTAAAAAGGGATCACTCAATTATTAAGATCAAACGCATAGGCGTTTGCGGCACTGATCTGCATGCCTTCGAAGGAACACAACCATTTTTTACTTATCCCAGGATATTAGGGCATGAGTTAGCAGGAGAGCTTGTAGAAATAAATAATGCACCAGGTTTTACAATTGGAGAAACTGTTTCATTCATACCATATTTTAATTGTGGCAATTGTATAGCATGCCGCATGCACAAACCTAATTGTTGTATACAGTTGCAGGTTTGTGGAGTTCACATCAATGGTGGCATGGCTGAATATCTTTCGATCCCATCCTCTTCCCTATTACACAGTGAAGGATTAAATTTTGATGAACTCGCATTAGTGGAACCCCTGGCAATTGGTGCACATGGTGTTCGTCGTGCAGCAATAGAGCACGGTGAATTTGTTTTAGTAATAGGAGCCGGACCCATTGGCTTAGGAACAATGGAGTTGGCACGAACAGCTGGTGGCAAGTTAATAGCATTAGATATTAATGAGCCGCGGCTTCAATTCTGCAAGAACAAACTCAATGTTGACCATATCATCAATGCATCATCTTCCGATGTAACTGAACAATTAAAACAGATAACAAATGGTGATATGCCAACTGTAGTGATTGATGCAACAGGAAGTTTAAAAGCGATCAATAATAGTTTTCAATACATGGCACATGGGGCCAGATATGTATTGATAGGGTTGCAAAAGGAAGCTATATCTTTTAATCACCCTGAATTTCATAAAAGAGAAGGAACATTAATGAGCAGCCGCAATGCTACAAGAAATGACTTTGAACATGTGATCAGGTGTATTAAGAAAGGAGAAATAAACCCGGCAAGTTATATAACACACCGTGTGTCTTTTGATGAAGTGGCTGAAGATTTTGGAAGCTGGCTGGATCCCTCAAATGGAGTCATCAAGGCTATGATTGAGATGAATTGAGCAAAACAAAAATAATAAGCTAAAATGAAAAGCAAAACAGGTTATGTAATATTAATAAGTGCCTTCTTGCTTTGCTGCTATTTTTCATATTCACAGCAAATACCAATACGCATACAGGTTGATGCATCAACTTCCATTGGAGAGATGCGACCATTCTGGTCCTACTTTGGATATGATGAACCTAATTATACAACAAGAAAAGATGGGCAAAAACTTTTATCAGAGTTAACACAATTAAGTCCAACTACAGTTTATGTAAGAACACATAACCTCCTTACATCAAAAGGCAATAGTCCAGGGCCTGATCTTAAATGGGGTTTTACTGATGTCTATAAAGAAGATGCAAATGGAAATCCTGTATATAACTGGACCATCCTTGACAGTATAATCGATACCTATATAGAACGAGGCATAAAACCTTTAATGGAAATTGGCTTTATGCCAAAAGATCTTTCATCAAAACCTGAACCGTATGAACACACCTGGAGCAAAGGCGGTAACATATGGACAGGCTGGACATATCCACCAAAGGATTATAATAAATGGAGAGAGTTAGTTTATCAATGGGTAAAACATTCCATTGATCGCTATGGAAAGAAAGAAGTATCAACATGGCTATGGCAAGTTTGGAATGAGCCTGATATCCCCTATTGGTCAGGTACCTTTGATGAATACTGTAAGCTTTATGATTATGCAGTTGATGGCTTGAAGAAAGCTTGCCCGGAATGTACGATCGGTGGCCCACATACCACAAGCCCAAGAAGTGATAAGGCTTATAAATACTTAACAAATTTTATTGAGCACTGTTTGCGTGGAAAGAATTATGCCACAGGAAAGAAAGGAACTCCTTTGCAATACATAGGATTTCATGCAAAAGGGTCACCTGAATTTATTAATGGTCATATCAGGATGAATATGAGCGTCCAGTTAAAAGATATTCAAAGAGCATTTGAAGCGGTCAATTCATTTCCTGAATTAAAGAATATCCCGATCATCATCGGTGAGTGTGATCCTGAAGGATGTGCAGCTTGTTCAGAAAAAAGAGACCCTAAGTATGGCTATCGAAATGGTACAATGTATTCCAGCTACACTGCTTCTTCATTTGCACGGATCTACGAGTTAATGGATAAGTATAAAGTGAATTTAAAAGGAGTCGTAAGCTGGTCTTTTGAGTTTGAAGACCAGGAATGGTTTGCCGGTTTTCGGGAATTGGCCACTCATGGTATTGATAAACCAGTAATAAATGTTTTTCGCATGTTTGGTATGATGGGTGGCAAACGTATTGAAGTCAAAGCTGACAATAGTTTTACAGCCTCCAACATAATAGCCAATGGAGTAAGAGAAAGAAATGATATAAATGCAATTGCCAGTAAAGACCAGAATTCAATTTATGTTATGGTATGGAACTATCACGATGATGATTCAGTAGGCAAAACATCACAAATTGAATTAGCTGTTAACGGTATTGCTGGTAAAAAAGTAATAAGTCGTCATTACCGTATTGATCAGCATTTCAGCAATTCGTTTGAAAAATGGAAGGCAATGGGTAAGCCCCAAAACGTAACTGCTGATCAATACCAGCAATTGGAAAGGGCAGGTCAATTGCAATTATACAATTCGCCTGAATGGAAGGAAATAAACAATGGAAAAACGTTATTAAAATTTGAGTTGCCGAGGCAGGGAGTGTCATTAATTCAATTGAACTGGTGATATTTTTATTTGACTGGATAAACTGGTATATACAATTAAAAGGATTGATATGAAATCAAAAAAACTAATACTTCGACATCTTATTGTTTGTGGAGTACTAACAATTTCACTTGCTGCTATTGCCCAGCCACCAAGAGGTCCTTTTGTGGTTTCACCGCAGGTACTTCCAGATAAAAAAGTTACGTTCCGGTATTTAGCACCTTCAGCCAAAGATGTAAAACTGGGTGGCAGCCAGTTTGGAGCTGTTCAGGTACCAATGAAAAAAGATTCACTCGGTATATGGAGTGTAACTGTTGGTCCGGTAAGACCGGATATTTATCCTTATAGTTTTATTGTTGACGGAGTAACGGTAATGGATCCTGCTAATGTTGATTATTTCCCCAACGAAAGATTTAAAGGGAGTCTTGTAGATGTGCAGGGGTTTACGCCATTGATACATGCCATGCGTGATGTCCCACATGGATCTGTTAATTATGAATATTATTCATCCGTAGAAGGTGCTACTGGAACATTGGTTGTTTACACACCTCCGGGTTATGATAAAAATGCTTCTGCAAAATACCCTGTATTCTATCTTATCAGCGGTACAACGGATACAGAAGAAACATGGTTCAAAGTCGGTCGTACAAATTTGATTCTTGACAACCTGATTGCAGAAGGAAAAGCAAAGCCAATGATCATTGTCATGCCTTACGGAAACCCTGCCGCAACGATTGCAACACAAAAAGGCGGTGGTAAACCTGCTGACCCGGTCGGAAGAGAAAGCACAGAAGCAGTAAACCGGGCAAAAGCCTTTGAAGACGATCTTATAAAAAATATTATCCCTTATGTTGAAAAAAATTATCGTGCAATAGCAAATAAGGATAGCCGTGCTATTGGTGGTTTTTCCCGCGGCGGCGGACAAACCTTAAGAGCTGCTTTTGGCAACATGGATAAATTTTCATGGATATGCTGCTATGCAGCCTATTTAACACAACAGGAAATTGAGAAGACCTATCCTTCTTTGGTTGACAACCCGGATAATACTAACAAGCAATTAAAACTATTCTGGGTAGGTATAGGGAATGAAGATTTTCTCTATAACCAGACTGCTGAATTCCTGAATTACCTCAAAACAAAAAAAGTAAACTATAAGAGCCTTGTTACCGGCGGCGGTCATACGTGGATGAATACAAAAGTATTTCTTGCCGAATCTGCACAATTACTTTTTAAATAATCTAAACACACACAATGAAACATTCACTATATATATTGTTCGTATTATTCTCAACCGGCGCCTCTTCCCTGTTGGCGCAGAGGGCTCCCTTGATCAGCTCACCTGAAGTGCATCCCGATAATACCGTTACGTTCCGGTATTATTCACGAACAGCTCAAAAAGTATCTGTAAGTGGTGAGTTGTTAACAGCTCCTCAACAATTGACAAAAGATACCTCAGGTGTATGGAGTGTAACGGTGGGCCCAATTAAACCAGATATTTATCCATACAGTTTTTGGGTTGA
Organism: Chitinophagaceae bacterium; assembly: GCA_036524255.1. Taxonomy (GTDB): domain Bacteria; phylum Bacteroidota; class Bacteroidia; order Chitinophagales; family Chitinophagaceae; genus VBAS01. The sequence continues at coordinate 16,844 of DATDCP010000547.1, read as the reverse complement.
CAGCGTTCTGGTTGCTGATCCCAATAACACCAACATCTTCGCCAATGAACGCTTTAAAAGAAGTATTGTTGATATTTCAGGCAATGCGCCATTAGTTCATTCATTGCAAAATGTGCCTCACGGAAAGATCAGTTACAGGTATTACAATTCAACAACTTTAGGAACAACCCGCCAGCTTTTAGTTTACACACCGCCCGGTTTCAATCCCAATGGTAAAATAAAATATCCTGTACTTTATCTTATTCATGGTGGCTCAGATACTGAAGAAACATGGACAAAAGTTGGTCATGCAAATTTTATCGCAGACAACCTGATCGCACAAGGGAAAGCAAAACCGATGATCATCGTAATGCCCTATGGAAATGTAAGGCCAAAGCCGATGCCTGATTTTACAAAAGATGTCATCAATGATATTATTCCGTTCATTGAATCAAATTATCCTGTACTAACCGATAGTAAAAGCCGTGCAGTTGCAGGCTTCTCTGTTGGTGGCGGACAAACACTCAACATTGGTCTAACCAACACGGATAAGTTTGGATACATCTGCTCTTATGCCCCGTTTACCGGGACAGAAGAATTTCAAAAGAATTTTGCGAACTGGTCGCCAGATGCGGATAAAATAAACAACCAATTAAAACTTTTTACCATCAGTGTAGGTACTGAAGATTTCTTATACGAGAGTGTGAAGAAAAATATTGCCATGTTTGAAGAAAAGAAAATCAAGGTAAAACCTTTTATAGTTTCCGGTGGACACACATGGATGAATTGTAAACTATTCCTTGCTACTACCCTTCAGGAAATATTTAAATAAATTTTTTAACCAAAAAAAAATAAAAATGAGACTGAAATTTTTAACGACTGTTGCAGCATTCACATTATCCTGCAATATCTGTTTTGCCCAAACAACACAGCCTGCAATTATAGAAGACTTTAAACCTTCTGCTTTAAACCAGCCGTTTCAGAAATATCCACAGGTAAATTCCCAGGGGTATGCAAGGTTTAGAATACATGCGCCAAATGCTGATAGTGTTCGGGTAAGTCTTGGTCTTGGTGGCCAGGGAGGAACAAAACTGACCAAAGCAGATAGTGGTTATTTTATTGGCACTACCGCAGGGCCAATGGATGAAGGATTTCACTATTACCGGGTTAATATAGATGGCGCAACTGTCAATGATCCAGGAACAGGGTTCTTCTACGGATCACAACGCTGGGAAAGCGGAATAGAGATTCCTTCTAAGGATCAGGATTTTTATGCACTGAAAAATGTCCCTCATGGAAATATGCAGCAGATCATATTTCCTTCAAAAAGCACAAATTTACAAAAGGTGGCAATTGTTTATACTCCACCTGGGTATGAAAAGGGCAAAACCAAATATCCCGTTTTATACCTGCAACATGGCTGGGGCGAAAATGAAACTTCATGGGGTGTTCAAGGCAAGACTAACCTGATCATGGATAATATGATTGCAGAAGGCAGAATAAAACCTTTTATTGTTGTAATGACATATGGCATGACGAATACCGGTATGCCTATAGGACGTCGTCCTACCCCACCCCCGGGTACTCCTTTAAATGCAACTCCTCCTGCTGGTGGTACTCGTCCAGATAGTGTAAATCGTCCTACTCCTCCTCCGGGTGGTGGTATGGGTGCAGCCGGAGTGGTAAGTTTTGGTGTTACTGCAGGCGAACCTACGGGTGTTGGTGCTTTTCAGACTGTTTTGCTTGATGAGTTAATACCTTATGTTGATGCACATTTCCGGACGATTACTAAAAGAGATGGACGTGCTATGGCAGGTCTTTCAATGGGTGGATTTGAAACACACACTATAACATTAGCTAAACCTGATGTATTTGGTTACTGGGGATTATTAAGTGGTGGTAACTATACTCCCGCGCAATTAGAAGGCAAAATGAAACCGAAGGTTATATTTATAAGCTATGGTAGTAAAGAAACCCGTGGGGCTGATGCTCTTCCTAAAGTTGAAGCTGATTTAAAAACAGCCGGCTATAAAGTTGCTACGTATGTTTCTCCGGGTACGGCCCATGAATTTCAAACATGGCGCCGCAGTTTATATGAGATGGCTCCATTGTTTTTTAAAAATTAAAAAGTAATGAAAATTTTGTGCTAAGCATATTAGTATACTTATGCCAACAAAGCAAATGCGGTCTCATTTCTTTACCTTTTTGTTTTAGTGATCGTGTCCTCACAAACATTAAAGGAAATAAAATGATTAGCACTGAGTTGTTTGGGCTATTTTTTGAAGACCGAATTAAAACGAAATAATATCATGAAGTTATTCCTGTCCGCATTTACAATCCTGTTTTTTAGTTGTACCGCATCGACACAATTAAGCAAAACCCCGGCGGATGATCGTGTGCTGAAAGATGTTTACAAGGATGCTTTTCTGATAGGCACTGCCGTCACACCTGGTATAACATCAGGAAGAGATTCCGCAACGCAGAAAATTGTGATGAAGCATTTCAATTCCATCACGGTTGAGAATGTAATGAAAGCAGCCTTGATCAATCCTCAACCCGGCGTTTTTAATTTTGGGCCTGCAGATGACTTTGTTGCCTTTGGTGAAAAAAATAAAATGTTTATTATCGGTCATACACTCGTTTGGCATAACCAATGTCCTGAGTGGTTTTTTACCAATGCGTCAGGAAAACCTAACACAAAAGAAGAACAGATCGAGCGGCTAAGAAGTCATATCGAAGTTGTTGCTGGCAGGTATGCAGGTCGTGTGCATGCGTGGGATGTCGTTAATGAAGTAATTGGTGAAGACGGCAACTATCGTCCAACCACATGGGTAAATGCATTTGGTAATGGCGATACACTTGTCAAGTATGCATTCATGTTTGCTGCAAAATATGCGCCCAACACAGAATTATATTATAATGATTTTAATGAATGGCGTCCTGCTAAAAGAGATGGTATTGTACGCATGGTAAAGATGTTACAGAAAGAAGGCATACGCATCGATGGTATTGGCATGCAGTGCCATTGGGGATTAAATTATCCAAAGAACAAATACATTGAAGACGCTATTGATGCTTATGCTGCATGCGGTGTAAAAGTAATGATCACTGAACTGGATGTTGATGTGCTTCCATTAACCAAAGAAGGACAGATCATTGGTCAAAGCATGTCTGAAAGGCAATTTCAACTGGAAGAGTTCAAAGAGTACTTTGATCCTTACCAAAAAAGCTTACCAGATGATATTCAAACTCTGCTGACAAATAGATATGAAGAATTATTTAGAATTTTTTATAACAAAAGAAACAAAATAGACAGAGTGACCCTTTGGGGTGTGCATGATGGTATGAGTTGGAAAAACGGTTATCCAATACCCAACAGGACAAATTATCCATTATTATGGGACAGGCAACGGCAGCCAAAGCCTGCTTTGACCAATGTACTTGCTGTACCATTCAAAAAAGAAAATTAACGACAGCAATTGAAATAAAATATTAACAACGATCCGTCTGAATATGAAAAATAATAAGAGTCATCTCTTTTAAATTAAAACATATGCATAAATGCTTCAAGAAATTCTTTTTAGCAGTCGTTATCCTGTTCATGACTTGTATAACGTATGCGCAATCCAACTTTAGCAGTAAACTAATCGGATCAGGCGTGGTGGTATCAGACCTGGAAAAGTCCCTCGATTTTTATGTAAATGCCATTGGTATGGTCAAAACAGGAAGTTTTAAAATCAATGCAGAATTCTCAAAACGTTCGGGTTTGGCTAACGGAGATTCTACCACCGTCACGGTTTTAAAGTTGGAAAACAGTCCTGAAGCAAATGAATGGAAGCTGATGAGCTTTGGAAAAAAAGCAACGCATCCAAAACAAAATTTTATAAACGACGATGTGGGTGTGCAGTACATTACTATCAATGTAAAAGCATTAAAGCCGATCATCGAAAGATTAAAGGAAAGAAATATTACTTTTCTCGGCAGTACGCCTACGCAATTAAACAGGAATTCACAATTTGTGCTCATTCAGGATCCTGATGGAACCTTTGTTGAGTTGATCGGGCCGATGGAATAGCAAGCATATAATGAATCATTATACAAAGTATTGTTATCAAACCAAGTTAAGCTTAATGAAAAGATATTTTTTTCAATCTGGTTTCCTGGCTTTCATATTTTTTATTCTCGCTTCATCTTCACAGGCACAATTGGCAAAAAACCCGGTCATTTTTGCGGATGTTCCTGATGCATCAATGATACGTGTTGGCGATACTTATTATATGAGCAGTACTACCATGCACATGAGTCCTGGTGTTCCTATCATGTCATCAAAAGATCTTATAAACTGGAAGCTGCTGAGTTACGCCTACGATACATTGGTTGATAATGATGCAATGAACCTTAACAATGGTAAGAGCACATACGGAAGAGGTTCCTGGGCAAGCTGCATCCGTTATCACAAGGGAACTTTCTTCGTTACCACATTTGCACAAACCTCCGGCAAGACGCATATTTATACAACAAGAAATATTGAAAAGGGCCCATGGAAAGAATATTCCTTTCAGCCATCATATCACGATCATTCATTGTTCTTTGATGATGATGGCCGTGTTTATATGATCTATGGCGTCGGTAAACTTAAGTTACTTGAACTAAACGAAGATGCTTACGGAATAAAACCCGGAACGACTGAACAAATTATTATTGAAAATGCAAGTGCACCTGCAGGTAATAATATTAATCTCCAGGCGGAAGGTTCTCAGTTATTTAAAGTAAATGGTAAATACTATCTATTCAACATCACATGGCCCCGCGGTGGCATGCGTACTGTTGTCATCCACCGAGCAGATAAAATTACTGGTCCATGGGAAGGAAAATTAGGGCTACAGGATTTAGGAGTTGCCCAGGGAGGATTAATTGATAAACCAGATGGAACATGGTTTGCATATCTCTTCCGTGATTATGGAGCTGTTGGCCGTATTCCCTATTTCGTTCCGGTGACATGGGTAGATGGATGGCCGGTACTTGGAGTTAATAGCAAAGTACCTGAAACTTTAAGTCTTCCGACTAGCAAAGGATTTATTCCAGGCATTGTTGCTTCAGATGAATTCAACCGTAAAAATAGCGAACCGGCATTTCCATTGGTTTGGCAGTGGAATCATAACCCGGATAACAGATCATGGTCGCTGAAAGCAAGAAAGGGTTATCTCCGCATCACTACCGGCAGAACCGATACATCCATATTGCTGGCAAAAAATATGCTGACACAAAGAACGATCGGCCCAGTATGCATTGGAAGCACATCACTTGACATATCTAAAATGAAAGATGGTGATTTTGCAGGCTTGTGTCTTTTACAAAAAAATTATGGTGTGGTGGGTGTAAGGATCAATGGTAACGAAAGATCCATTGTGATGATCAACGCCACAGGCGGCAAACCAGTGGAAGCTGCACAGATACCGCTGAATCAAAAGACAGTTTATTTTAAAGCTGAATGTGATTTCACTGATAAAAAAGATGTGGCTGATTTTTTTTACAGCCTCGATGGTAGATCATGGAAGCCAATAGGCACACAGCTTAAAATGGCTTATACTCTACCTCATTTTATGGGCTATCGCTTTGGTTTATTTAACTATGCCACCAAAAATGCAGGCGGCTATGTGGATTTTGATTTCTTTCGAATAACAGATTCAATAACCGGGAGATAAATTGATAAAATCTATTTACGCAAACAAAAAAAAGATCATGAAACTCACACTTCTTCTTTCTTTCTTTTTCGGTTGCATTCTGTTTTGTTCCGGTCAATCTTACACTATTAGCAGCCCTGATAAAAATATTCTTGTTACCTGCAATGCGGGAAAAGCTGTTTACTCTATATCTTATAAAGGACAATCAATAACACTGGACTCAAAGCTTGGTGTTGTAAGAGAAGATGAAGATTTTTCAAAAGATCTGAAAGTGATCAAAGCATCGGCACTAACTATTGTGAGAGACAATTACACAATGGTCAATGCTAAAAAGAAAAATATAACTTATGTGGCCACACAAAGAATTATAGAGACACAAACTCCTTCTGGAAAGAAAATGAATATTGTTTTTCGTGTTTCAAATGATGGCGTCGCATTTCGTTATAAGTTCCCTGAAAAATCACCTGATGTAAAAAAGATAAGTGCAGAAGCAACCAGCTTTCATTTTTATGATGGTACAAGAGCATGGCTGCAACCAAAAGCAGAAGCCCAATCCGGGTGGGAACATAGCAATCCTGCTTATGAAGCACATTATATGTCCGACATTGCGACGGGCACGCCATCACCAGGTAAAAACGGCTGGGTGTATCCAGCTTTGTTTAAATACAACGATACCTGGATGCTGATCACAGAAGCAGCATTGGGAAGAACCTATTGCGGTACTGCTTTGCAACAAAATTCTCCCGATAATGAATACAAAATAAATTTTCCGCAGCCTCCGGAAGTTTTTAAAAATGGTAAAGCAACGTTGAATCCTGAATCATCTTTGCCATGGGAAACCCCGTGGAGAATAATTGTTATTGGTAGTATAAGAACAATTGTCGAATCAACATTAGGAACTGATCTTGCTCTGCCTGCAAAAAAAATGGATGCTTCATTCATTAGGCCAGGCAAATCATCATGGAGCTGGATCATAAAAAAAGATGATTCAACAATATTCAGAGTTCAGAAAAATTATATCGACTTTGCTTCCGATATGAAATGGCAATATTGCCTGCTCGATGCGAATTGGGACAGCCTTATTGGGTATGATTCTGTAAAGATCCTCTCTCAATATGCTAAACAAAAAAATGTAGGACTCCTGCTTTGGTATAATTCTGCCGGTAGCTGGAATACTGTAAAATATCATCCAAAGGATAAACTGCTCACTCATGAAAAACGTATCAAAGAATTTGCAAGATTGAAAGAGATGGGTATTAAAGGACTTAAAATAGATTTTTTTTCTGGTGATGGTCAATCAATGATAAATTATTACCAGGATCTGCTGGAAGATGCAGCACAGTTTGGACTGTTGTTAAATTTTCATGGAGCCACATTACCCCGCGGACTGCAAAGAACGTATCCCAACTTTATGACGGCGGAAGCTGTGTTTGGTTATGAGATGATCACTTTTGGCCAGCAATCTGCAAACCGTGAACCCGAACATGCAGTAATGAGTGCATTGGTCAGGAATGCTTTTGACCCAATGGATTTTACTCCAATGAATTTATACAAGATCCCACGAATAAAACGTGTGACTACAGCTGCATTTGAACTGGGTACTGCCGTTGTTTATTTATCGGGCATACAACATTATGCGGAAACTCCCGAAGGGATGAAGCATGTACCCGAATTCGTGAAAGATTTTCTTAGAACACTCCCCAACAGTTGGGACGATGTAAAATGTATTGATGTTTATCCCGGCAAGCTTTACGTGGTAGCAAGAAAGGCTGGTAATAAATGGTACGTAGCAGGCATCAATGGGGAAAACATTAATAAAGAATTGACTCTCGATTTAAGTTTTTTGAAAAATAAAAAAGGCCAACTGATCGTATCAGGCGTTGAAAATAAAGATGAGCCGTCATTTGATGTAAAAAATATAGTTATTCCCGTTTCAGGAAAAATGAATATTACACTTAAAGGTAATGATGGGTTTGTGGCTGTATTTGAATGAGACGCAGAGCATTTATTTTAATGAGAGTAACTTATAGATTTAGAATAAAGTAATCATCTAACTTTAAAAATGATTGCTGTTCTTTTACGCGAATAAAAATCCCAATTAAGAAAAGATCATGAAGAGATCAATTGTTTTTATAGCCTTGCTTTTAACACTGATCAGCCATTCGCAATCCAACCAGCCCTGGCTGGGAAAGAAATGTGCTGTTGTAATAACTTATGATGACGCCATTGATCAGCATCTGGATAACGCAATTCCCGTTCTTGATTCATTGGGGTTGAAAGCCACGTTTTATTTAACAGCCTTTTCCAATTCCATGCAAAATCGTTTGGATGATTGGAAAAAACTCGCATCTAAGGGTCATGAATTAGGCAATCACACTTTATATCATCCCTGTATTGGCGGCAAAGGACGTGAATGGGTGAAAGCAGAATATGATCTGAACAATTACACTGTTAAGCGAATGATCGATGAAACAAGAATGACCAATCTTTTCTTACATGCACTCGATGGAAAAACAAAACGAACTTTTGCTTTTACCTGTGGTGATATGAAGATCGGTGACTCCAGTTTTATCAATGCAATGAAAAATGATTTTGTAGCTGCAAGAGCTGTAAGAAATGAAATGCATAAGATCAATGAGGTTGAGCTGTATAATGTAGACTGTTACATGGTAAACAATCATAGTTTCGAACAAATGAAAGAATGGGTTGATAAAGCTGTACAAACAAATTCTCTATTGGTTATTCTTTTTCATGGTGTTGGTGGCGGCAATGCATTGGATGTGTCATTGCCGGCTCATCGTGATATTCTGAAATATATCAAACAGAATGAAAAAGATATTTGGGTAGCTCCTATGCTTGATGTTACGGAATATGTAAAAAAATGGCAAACTAATAGATGAAGAAATTAGATTTAAATCCGGCGTTTTGTTAAAAATTAATTTATGAAACAAATTTTTGTGTTCATTTCCCTTCTGGTATCAGGCGTTTGTTTTTCACAAAAGAATATAGGCTTGAAATTATGGTACAATCAGCCATCAGGATCAACCTGGGAAAATGCATTGCCAATAGGAAATGGCAGGTTAGGTGCCATGATCTATGGAAATGTAGAAAAAGAAATTATCCAATTGAATGAACATACCGTCTGGAGCGGCAGTCCTAACAGGAATGATAATTCACTGTCATTGGATTCTTTAAATGTAATTAGACAATTAATATTTGAAGGCAAGCAAAAAGAAGCAGAAAGAATTGTGAACAGAGTGATCATTACCAAAAAATCTCATGGCCAAAAATTTGAACCGGTGGGAAGTCTGCAGCTTGCATTTGAAGGGCATGATAATTTTTCTAATTATTACAGGGAATTGGATATTGAAAGAGCGGTAACAAAAACCTCTTACACCATTGGCGATATTACTTATACAAGGGAAGCGTTAGCCTCATTTCCTGATCGGGTTGTTATTATGCGATTAACGGCAAGTAAGCCAGGCAGTATTTCGTTTACAGCATCTTTTACAACACCTCAAAAAAGGGCAACCATCAAAGCAACGCCTCAAAAAGAATTAACCATTTTTGGAACCACCTCCGACCACGAAACGGTCAAAGGTATGGTGAACTATAAAAGTATTGTACGGATGAAGCTGGAAGGCGGAAGTTTAAATGCAAATGATACTTCTCTTACTGTTAAAAATGCCAATGCGGTAACGATTTATATTTCCATTGCCACCAACTTTAATAACTATAAAGACATTAGCGGTGATGAAAACAAAAGAGCAACTGAGTATTTGAATAAAGCTTTTCAAAAATCTTATGCGGCAATTTTACCTGCTCACATTGCTGCGTATCAAAAATATTTTAATCGTGTAAAATTAGATCTGGGAACTACTGATGCTGTTAATTTCCCAACAGATGAGCGATTGAAAAATTTTAATTCAACCAATGATCCTCAATTTGTCACCCTGTATTATCAGTTCGGCCGCTACTTATTGATCTCTTCATCACAACCCGGCGGACAAGCTGCTAACCTGCAGGGGATATGGAATGACAGGATTAATCCACCATGGGACAGCAAATACACGATCAATATAAATGCTGAAATGAATTACTGGCCTGCTGAAAAAACAAATCTTGCAGAACTACATGAACCATTTTTGCAAATGGTGAAAGATATGTCTGTAGCAGGACAACAAACTGCAAAAGATATGTATGGTGCAAGAGGCTGGGTAGCGCATCATAATACCGATATATGGCGGATTACCGGCGCTATTGACGGCGCCAACTGGGGTGCATTTAATGGATCAGGCGGATGGACCAGCCAGCATCTCTGGGAACATTATTTATATAGCGGTGATAAAAATTTTCTGGCTTCCATTTATCCTGTACTGAAGGGCGCATCCACTTTTTATGTTGATTACCTGGTGGAGCATCCAAAATATCACTGGCTGGTGGTTAATCCCGATGAGTCCCCGGAGAATACGTCACCAGCACACCAGGGATCAGCGCTTGATGCAGGTGTAACCATGACCAACCAAATTATTTTTGAATTATTCAGCACAACTATAAAGGCCGCAGAAATTTTGAAAAAGGATCCTACGTTTGCCGATACGCTAAGGCAAATGCGCAAACGCCTGCCGCCGATGCAGATTGGTCAGCATGGCCAATTGCAGGAATGGCTGGATGATATTGATGATCCAAAAGACAATCATCGCCATATTTCTCATCTCTATGGCTTGTTTCCTTCCAATCAAATATCGCCATACCGCACACCGCAATTATACAGCGCTGCAAAAACAACACTGATCCATCGGGGCGATGTATCAACAGGTTGGAGCATGGGTTGGAAAGTAAATTGGTGGGCAAGACTGCTGGATGGTAATCATGCATACAAATTGATACGAAACCAGCTTTCTCCTGTAAGGACAACCGGTACAAGATATGACGGAGGTGGCGGCACTTATAATAATCTTTTTGATGCTCATCCCCCATTCCAGATAGATGGAAATTTTGGTTGCACTTCCGGTATCACAGAAATGCTGATGCAAAGTGCTAATGGTGAAGTTCATTTATTTCCGGCTCTTCCTGATGCCTGGCCAATGGGTAGTATCAAAGGAATAAAAGCGATCGGAGGTTTTGAAATTGTAAGTATGGAATGGAAGGATGCGAAGCTGGTTAAAGCTGTTATCAAATCACATTTAGGCGGCAATCTCAGGTTGCGTGTGCCAAATGAAATGAAATTAAATAATGGAACAGCGTTGAAAAAAGCATCCGGAGAAAATAAAAACCCATTTTTCCGGGTTGAAGAAATACCAGCGCCTATAATATCACCAAAAGCTACGATCACAACACCTGCAATCAAAGAAAGTTTTATATATGACATACCAAGTCAACGTGGCCAGGTATATACAATTATTTCAAAGTAGAATTTGATGATGGTATCGGGACGACTGAAGAACGAAGTCACATGTAAAGCTTTATTATTAATTACTTAATAAACTAAACTTATAATTATGTCTCAGCACGATGAATCAAGACGAAAATTCTTATACAATCTTGGACTTGCCGGATTAAGTGTTCCACTTATTTCATCAGGCATTAAATGTGCTGATGATAAAGAATCAAATCCTGAAATTATGGTAGAACAAAATAAAAAGGAAGGCAAATTAGGAATTGCCCTGGTTGGTCTAGGTAATTATGCAGGCGGACAATTAGCCCCTGCCCTTTTGCAAACCAGCAACTGTTATTTAGCAGGGATCGTTACCGGCACCCCTTCTAAAATTCCTGTATGGAAAGAGAAGTACAATATTCCTGATAAGAATGTTTACAATTACGAAACCTTTGATAGCATCAAAGACAATCCTGATATAGACATCATATATGTTGTATTGCCTAACTCCATGCATGCTGAATATACTATTCGTGCCGCTAAAGCAGGTAAACATGTTATTAGTGAAAAACCAATGGCATTAACGGTTGAAGATTGTGATAAGATGATAGCAGCCTGCAAACAAGCCGGCAAATCATTGTCCATTGGTTATCGCTTACATTTTGAACCTTACAATCTCGAAATGGTACGGTTGGGAACAAAAAAAGTTTATGGTGATATAAAAAAGATAACGGCAGGTTTTGGTTTTCTTATTGGCGATCCAACACAATGGCGATTAAAAAAAGCGATGGCCGGTGGCGGCCCAATGCAGGACCTTGGTATTTACTGTGTGCAGGGAATTTGTTATACAACAGGTCTCGAACCAATTGCTGTAACTGCACAAGAAGGTCCAAAAACAATTGCAGATAAGTTCAGTGAAGTGGAGCAATCACTTAAATGGCAATTTGAAATGCCCGGTGGAATAATTGCCGAAGGTGAAGCCAGTTATGGACATGGTTTAAATTTTTTAAAGGCAGAAGCAGAGAAAGGGACTTTTGAATTATCGCCGGCCTATAACTATGGAGGAATGAAAGGAAAAATTGGCGAAACTCCAATGAATTTTCCAAATGTAAATCAGCAGGCAAAACAAATGGATGGTATTGCTTTATCTATTAAGAACAATCAAACTTCCATTGTTCCGGGAGAACTGGGCAAAAGAGATGTAAAGATCGTTGCTGCTGTTTATGAAGCAATGAGGACAGGTAAAAAAATAACTATCAAATAAATTATGTTTATGAAACTCAGAATAGCATTGTTATCAATTCTTTTCTTAGGCGATTATTTTTGTGTACAAGCACAACAATCAAACAATAAAGGGTTGAAAGATTATTTCAAAGACTACTTTACTATTGGCGTCGCTGTTTCTCCCCGAGCTTTAAAAACTGATGAAGCGCAGCTCATCGTAAGGGAATTCAATACTATGACTCCTGAAAACGCAATGAAGATGGGGCCAATCCATCCTTTCGAAAATCAATATAACTGGGCCGGTGGTGATACAATTGCTGCTTTCGCAAAAAGAAATAACCTGAAACTCCGTGGGCATACGTTATGCTGGCATAACCAAACTCCCCGCTGGTTGTTTTTTGATTCATCAACAAACCAGCAGGTAACAAAAGAAGTTTTACTAAAGCGATTAAAAGATCATATTACTACTGTTGTTACAAGATATAAAGATGTTATTTATGCATGGGATGTTGTGAATGAAGTGATCTCTGACAAAGCGGATGAATATTTCAGACCATCGCTATGGTACCAGATATGTGGAGAAGAGTTTGTTGCCAAAGCATTTCAATGGGCTCATGAAGCTGATCCAAAAGCATTGCTGTTTTATAATGATTACGACGAGATCAACCCGGTGAAAAGACAAAAGATAATAAAGCTTGTGAATGATCTGAGATCAAAAGGAATTCCAATTCATGGTACCGGCTTGCAGGGACATTGGGCCGTAAATGAACCTTCAAAAGATCAATTAGAAAAAACATTAAAAGATTTTTCAGAAGTTGGTTTAACAATGCACGTCACCGAGCTCGATATCTCGGTTTATCCAAAAGAACATAGTGCCCGTGAAAGAAAACCATCTGATTCTGATACTGTGTTCACTGCGGAAAAGGAAATGAAACAGATGGAAGTGTATAAAAATTGTTTCGAACTATTTAAAAAGTATCGCAAGAATATTTCTTCAATTACCTTTTGGAATATATCCGACAGAGGTAGTTGGCTTGATAATTTCCCGGTAAGAGGAAGAAAGGACTACCCTCTTCTTTTTAATGCTGAATTGAAGCCGAAAAAAGTATATTGGGAAATAGTAAAATAGAGAAATTGATTTGATTAAGAATAAGAAGTCTAATTTCCTTTTATTCGTTTAAGTAAGGAATTGAATGCATCTTTATTCCATCCTTCTAAACGACCACGCTGAACAACAAGGTTATTATCAGCGCTATCTTTTAAAAAGTAATGAAAAACAAATTTCCCATTGGGATCCGACCATCCCATAATTTGTCCGAATCGAAGATCGTTAAACACCAATGTATCATTCCATTTTTCTGCCGTATAAAATTCCTGGGAGAATCGTTTAAGCTTTTGTAATGCTTCTGTGTCCTCTACTGAATCAAGCAAAAAATCATTTCTTGGGAAATAGGTAAAATCTATCTCTTTCCTGCTATCAAACACTGAACGAAAACCAACATGATAACCTGAATCATTTCCGGCGACAACATACCATAGCCAGTTTTGAAAAACGGTTGGTGTCGTGAAATATCTCGAGTATTGAATATTTTGTTTTTTCAAAATAGCCTTGACATCACTATTGACCATTGTCTTATTGAAAGTACAATACAGAAGGTAAACAGCACTCATCATCAATCCCATCTTCCACCATTTTATTCTTTGCTTCCAACTATGTTTTGAAATAATAAGTAATAACACGGCTGCTCCCGGCCATATTGAGAAAAATGGATCAGCGACATAAATTGAATTAAAAGAAATTCTTTTATGACTAAAAGGCTCAAACCATCCTACTCCATAATTATTGAATGCATCAATAAAAACATGCACGAAAATAACACCACCAAAAAATAAGAACCATTTTTTAAAACTTATATTATGAGGACGGTGCCATCGTTCAGCAATTAAAGCAGAGAATACAGCAACTATCGCAACAAATAAAAATGAATGAGTGAAACCACGATGCGCTAATAAATTGCTTGAAGTATTCATCCAGAAGGAAGCAAGAAAATCAATGTCAGGTACACTTTGTGCCAACGCTCCCCATATCATTGCCTTTTTTCCAAGCTTCCGGTCAAGAAATGCTTCGCCCATACATGCACCAAGGGCTATATGGGTAATTGAATCCATTATCAGGTTTATACACTAAAATAACTTCTTATTTATTAAACTAAGAATGATCTTGACAGCAAAAAATAGATCATAGAACAGATAGTTTACAATTTTTCTAAGATCTTATTCAAGTCTATTCCCTTTCCAAGCACAGGCTTAAAGATATCACCTTCACTTTTGATCCTGGCCATTGCATTTTCAATTGTAAAATCTTTCATGGTAAGACCTTTTTTCACTTCTTCCCAGTATAAGGGCATTGAAACAGTAGCACCGGGTTTTGGTCTCAGTGAATAAGGCGCAGCCAATGTTGCTTTGGGTCGGTTCTGTAAAAAATCTACATACAGTTTATTCTTTCTTGCTTTTGTCAATCTTTCAATGCTTGTAATATCAGGTAACATATTATTTACCTGTGTAGCAATTATTCTTGCAAACATCTGGCATTGATCATAAGTATATTTTGCTCCAAGCGGAATATAAACATGAATGCCTGTTGAACCAGATGTCTTTGGATAACCAATCACTCCTATACTATCCAGAACTTCTTTTGTTGCCTGTGCCACTTTGATCACTATATCAAAACCATTTTTATCAGAAGGATCAAGATCGATCAGGCACCAATCCGGATTATCAGGTTTGTGTATGGTGCTGTTCCATGGATTCATTTCGATGGCCCCTGCATTTGCCATATATAAAATGCTTGCTTCATCTTCCGGAACCAAAAAATTCTTATCTTCTCCTTCGCTGGTGGTATAGGGTTCCATCTTTATCCAATCCGGGGCTTTACCCGTCACATCTTTTTGATAAAAACTTTTTCCATTAATGCCGTTTGGATAGCGATTCAGCGATTGAGGCCGGTCTTTTAAGTAAGGAAGTAGGTATGGAGCTACCTGGTAATAATAATTCAACATATCCCGCTTTGTGTATTTCTCCACAGGCCAATATATCTTACTGAGATTAGTGAATTTTATTTCATGGCCATTGACCCTTTTTACTTGTGTTTCTTCAGTTGGATTCAGTAATGTTTTACGACTTTTATCAGTAACTGGTTTTGTATAGTTATTAGATTTAGTTTCCCTGATCGCTTCTTCAACCGGTATCATTTTTTCTTTTTTTACATCCTTTGCTTTTTTATCAATCCGCAATCCTTCGAAAGAAGGATGACGCATGATGCCATCACTCGTGATCTCGGTGTAACTGACCTCGCAGACCAGTTCAGGTTTTAGCCAGGTTACAGTTGCTTTAGGAGGATTGGGTCTGAATCGTGAAGGTTTATTTACATCGGGCTTTTCAGTAAAAGGAATTTTCTTTGTCTCCAACTTTTTCATTTTCGCCATTATTTCCTTTTGCATCTTATCGTTAAAGCCGGTTCCTATCTTTCCCATATAATCGAGACGTCCATTGTCAAATACACCAACCAGCAAAGCGCTGAATGTTTTTGCAGAGTCTTCATTTTTTGTAAACCCTCCAATCACCACTTCATGTCTCTTATTTGATTTTATTTTTAACCATTCTCTTGTTCTGTCGCCTTCAACATAAACACTATCTTCTTTTTTTGCCATGATACCTTCCATTCCCATTTTGGAAGCCGCAGCTAAAAACTCAATGGCAGATGTTTCAAAATTTTCACTTACCCGGATAATGTTTTCATTTGGTAGAATATCTTTTAATATTTCTCTCCTTTTTACCAACGGAAGTTCTTTTAGGTCGTAGCCGTTTAACCATATGATATCAAAAACATAATAGAAGAGTGAGCCATCGGCTTCACTGCGCCAGTTTTGTAATGATCCGAAATTAGAAATGCCTTTTTCATTTAATACAACTACTTCCCCATCGATCACAGCATTGATATCCCATTTTTTTAGTGCATCTACAACAGGATAAAATTTTTCATTAAACGACTTATTATTTCTTGAGACGAGATTCACTTTTCCTTTATTGATCATTGCAACGGCCCTGTACCCATCCCATTTAATTTCATATTGCCAGCCGGGTTCATCAAAAGGCTGATCTACTAAAGTGGCAAGCATTGGCCTCACAGTTTTTGGGAACGAAGCTTTCTTACCTTCGCTTTGGGTCTTTTTTTTTTCAACCCGTTGTTTACGGGACTTTTTGGATGCAGACTTCTTCTTTGGAGAGCTACTCCATATATTCTTACTTGTTTTCTCAATTGTTTTAATAGTTTTACCAGAAACCACAGATCTGTCCTTTTTAGTTACATCTGTTTCTTTTGCATATTTATCGCGATGCTTGATCAACAGCCATGCATTGTTTTCAGCGTTTTTCAATTTTACAAGAGCAAACTCACCTTTAAGTTTACTTCCATTCAATTTAAATTTTAATGAGCCTTTTTTTAACTGCTGAAGCAATATCTTTTCCTGTTCTTTCTTACTATCTCCTTCCAGAGCTTCATAAGTTCCTTCATCCCAAAC
>DATDCP010000546.1:0-2321 GCA_036524255.1 Chitinophagaceae bacterium | reverse complement strand
TTTTAATGAATCACGGTAGGACTGAGCCAACCGTTGCAAACTATCCTGCGTCTGTTGAGCGGAATTGCTACTATTATTATTACAGGCAAATACGATTGTTATAAGAACTGAAAGGGCTAAAAGATTTTTCATAAAACATTTGGGTGATATGACAAAAGTCTGACATTTGCCGGTGTTTCTGAAAATAGTTTTGCTAAATTTTTTAAACTGATGAATTATATGAAATTCTTGACTGCAGGTTTTTTTATTGGATTGGTTTTTTTGATCTGTCTCTCGTTTACAAATAAGAAAGCAAACACGAACCAACTTACAGCCGATTTAAAACATAAGATAGACACTTTGCAATATCCAAGTGAAGCACATCTGAAAAATGTACAGCAGCTCACTTTTGGTGGTGATAATGCCGAAGCATATTTCAGTTTTGACAGCAAATGGATAGTATTTCAGCGTACACAACCAAAAGATGGGGTGATGTGCGACCAGATCTTTGTTGGAAAGATTCCAAAGCAAGGTGAAGCATTTACCTATAAAATGGTAAGTACAGGCAAAGGCAGAACAACCTGCGGTGCATTTTTAAAAGATGGCAAACACATAATTTACGCATCTACTCATTTAGGTGCTGATACATGTCCCCCTGTTCCTGATAGAAAAAAATATGGTAATAAATATATCTGGCCTTTGTATGATAGCTATGATATTTTTATGGCAGACATGGACGGTAAAATTGTAAAGCAATTAACGAATAGTAAAGGGTATGATGCAGAAGCAACTGTTTCTCCGGATGGAAAAAAGATGTTGTACACAAGCGATAAAGACGGCGATATAGAGCTATACATGATGGATCTGAAAACAGGTAAAGAAAAAAGGATCACCAATACACTTGGTTATGATGGCGGAGCATGGTTTAGTCCTGATGGGAAAAAGTTAATATGGAGAGCTAGCCGCCCAAAAACAGAAGCAGAAGTAAAAGAGTATAAAGATCTTCTTGCTGAAAACCTCGTGGCGCCAACAAATATGGAAGTGTTTATAGCTGATGTTGATGGCAGCGATGTAAAACAAGTAACAAAGTTCGGACAAGCCAATTGGGCACCTTATTATATGCCTGATAGCAAACGAATAATTTTTGCCAGCAATCATGAATATAAAAGAGGATTTCCTTTTAACCTATACACGATCAATGAAGATGGAACTAATCTGAAAAAAATAAGCCATGATAATGGTTTTGATGCTTTCCCAATGTTTAGCCCCGATGGTAAAAAAATAATTTTCTGTAGTAACAGGAACAACGGTGGCACAAGAGATACCAATGTTTTTATTGCAGATTGGGCAGAATAGTTGATTTGATATTTGAGGTTGGTTAGAAACATTTAACTTCGAACCTCAAACCAAAACATCAACTACATGGAAACCGGCATGCTTCATCTTCACAGCATACTTCGCTGGATAATCTTATTGTTATTACTTATTTGCCTGGTACAGGCTTTGTCGAAAAGCATCGCAGTAAAAAAAATGAGCTTATGGTTATTGATCAGTGCGCATCTTATGTTCGTAGTGGGAATATATCAACTGTTCTTTGGCAGATTTGGAATTAATAAAGGTTTGCCTGCAGGTGTTGAATTAATGAAGGATAAGTTTTACAGATTCTTTTGGGTTGAACATCCGTTGATGATGCTTTTAGCCATCATATTAATTACTGTTGCGAGGGGTAAAGCAAAAGTTTTAAATTATAAAGCGGTCGGCTGGCTTTTGGTTATTGCGTTGCTACTTATACTTGCTGCGGTACCGTGGCCGTTCAGGGAAGTTGTTGGAGAAGGCAGGAACTGGTTTCCCGGCATGAAATAAAATTGAAGTCCGCCTTTGGCGGGCTTTTTTATTTAGCTTTTTCTTCGCGGTAAAAGATCTTCCCAACTATTTTCCATCCGTCTTTTGTCTTCAGAAGACTCATGATGTCATGAAAATAAAATGTTGGATACTCAATAGTAAGCTTGGCTGATGCAGCATTCCCAAACACCTGTATATTTTCAATTTTAGTTTTGCGTTCTTGTTTTGTACCTGTGTTTCTCATCCTCCCCATAAAATCTTTCAATACCACATTCATTACAGTGTCGTTTCTCATATATCTCATTTGTCCATCGGGTACAAATGCTTTTGAGAACATTACACTATCACCGTTCGTGCCACCATCCAAATAGTATGTAAGGACAGTTTGAATATCCTGCATCGTATTAAGGTCGGTCTGCGCTTTCATTTTAAAAGAGAAAGCAAAAAGAAGGGCGGAGAAGAAAATAATTTTACGCATACAATTAGTTTTAGTGAACTGA
>DATDCP010000545.1:0-13741 GCA_036524255.1 Chitinophagaceae bacterium | reverse complement strand
CAATATTATGAAGCCGGTGTTAGAGCTGCTATGGATGAATGGAACTTATTTCCCGGCACATTTATCCCTGCAGTTTCAAATACGGAAAAAGACAACTACCTGCTTCACCCCGCAATTGCTTACAATGATGCGAATGCACTTAAGCTAATCAATACACAATACTGGATCGCTTCGATGATAAACGGCGCTGAAGGCTTTGCTAACTGGAGAAGAAGCGGGTTCCCGGTATTGCAACCCAATATGTACAACAATAACCTAAACGGCGGCTTTGTAAGACGTATGGCTTATCCTAATGCTGAGGAAGCCCAAAACCCTGATCACTATAAAGCAGCTGTTACGAGCATTGGCGCTGATGACCTGGTACATCGTGTGTTCTGGGATAAACCTTGATAAAATAATCTTGCTTATTGTTGACAGGTTTAATTTTTTTATAGAGTAATAAACTTCAATTCAAAAAATGATTTTGAAATTTTCAATCAAAAAACAATTACGTTTCGTAACATTATTAAGCACTCTGCTGATTCTATTTTTGTTTCTTTTAGGTTCATATTCCGGCAATAAACAAAATGAACTTATTAAGAATAAGCAAAATGGGCGACCTAATATTTTACTGATCGTTGCGGATGATTTGGGCTATAGTGACCTCGGCTGTTATGGAGGAGAAATTCAAACCCCTCAACTGGATAAACTGGCAAGCGATGGAGTGCGAATGACCAGTTTTTATACCACAGGCCGTTGTTGTCCATCCCGCGCCTCTATTCTTACAGGTCTTTATCCTCATCGTGCGGGTTTGGGCCACATGATCAGAAACTTAAATCAGCCCGGATATACAGGCAGGCTTTCCGATGATGCAGTTACAATAGCACAGATTCTGCAGGGCTCGGGTTACCGTACTTTCATGTCAGGAAAATGGCACTTGGGTACCAATGATCCGACTAAGCACGGGTTTGAAGAATACTTTGGCACACTTGCAAGTGCCCAGACATATTGGGATCCCAACCGCTTCATCCGCAAGCCTGAAGGTCATGAGGTACGCACTTACAAAGAAGGAGAGTTTTATGGAACGAATGCAATCACTGATTATGCACTTGACTTTCTTCAGAAAGGTCGTGAAACACCGGATAAACCCTGGTTTTTGTACCTGGCTTATAACTCCCCTCACTTTCCTTTGCAGGCACCAAGGTCTGCGATTAAGAAATATGCCGAAACATATAAATCAGGTTGGGATAAAATCCGGGAGCAGCGAAACAAGAAAATGAAGGACCAGGGAATTATACCCAAAGAAACACTATTGACACCCCGTTCTGAATACTGGGACTGGGCTGAATCTGAACCCGGCGTAAATCCGGCCTGGGCGGATGTGCCAGAAGACCGGCAACAGGATCTGGTCAGACGCATGGCAATATTTGCCGCGATGGTAGACGTGATGGATCAAAACATTGGCCGGGTGGTTGCTGATCTGAAACAAAAAGGTGAATTGAACAATACCCTGATAATATTTATTTCGGACAATGGTGCCTGTGCCGAGTGGGATCCTTACGGTTTCGACATCAGCACAAGTCCAAACAACATTCTTTACAAAGGGGAACAAATTGAAACGATGGGAAGTCCCGGAACATTTCACAGTGCGGGATCAGGGTGGGCCAATGCCTCCAACACACCCTGGAGACTGTACAAACATTTTACATACGAAGGTGGAATCAGTTCGCCACTCATTGCTCACTGGCCGGCAGGATTAAATCGATCCGGTGCAATTGATAATCGTCCGGGACATCTTGTGGACCTGATGCCGACTTTGCTTGCTGCAGCGGGTGTATCTTACCCATCCGAGTTTGAAGGACGAAAAACCATTCCTATAACGGGAAAAAGCATTTTGCCGCTGTTTCAGGGTAACCCCGTTGAAAACCGGATTCTTTATTTCGAACATGAAGGCAACCGGGGTTTACTGGAAGGTAAATGGAAGTTAACCGCTTTGCATGGGAAAGATTGGGAACTGTACAATCTGCAAAAAGATCGCACAGAACTGAATAACCTGGCGAACAAATATCCTGATATTGTCAGCAGGCTTGACGGTCTGTGGAATATTTGGGCGAAAGAGAATTACGTTACTCCCTTACCGACCGATTACCAGATGCCTTATTTACCGAAGCATTAATTGTAGTAAGACAAATGATCTGTTTCCTAAAAGTTCATTAGCTTCAGGAAAACAACCAATAGCAAACCTTTACTTTATGTTTACTCCCAGTTTGACTTTTACTATTGAGCTCAGAATATGTTTTCTACTTTAGTTCTTCTTTTGGCAGCCGTCGCTGCGGGCGACGAATAGATGAAATGCCCAACAGCCAAATGCCTAACGTTAATTAATAAAAAACTCAAACGGTAATCTCGCCTGCACAGAATTGGTCATTTGTTTTATACGCAGCATCTCATTATAGATCTTGAACTGATCCTCACCCAGTTCTTTTCTTATCATTTCTGTTTTTAAGGTATTGTCCTTTGCACCAAATAGCCTGTCAAAAATACTTTGCACTTCAGGGTATTCACGCAAACGATAATCTGGAAGCTTTGCCATTCTTGCTGCGCAATCAATAGCATCCTGCAAGCCGCCAAACTTATCGACCAGCCCGATACCAATCGCCCTGCTACCACTCCATACTCTGCCCTGTGCAATACTGTCAACATCATCAACAGATCTTTTTCTACCGTCGGCTACTCTTTGTTTAAAGCTGAGATATATCTCATCAATACTTTGCTGAACAAATTTCTTTTCATTCTCATTCATCGGCCTGTAAATAGCGCCGAGATCCGCATAAGGACCTGTCTTTACTCCATCAAATGTTACTCCCAATTTATTTTTGAAAAATCCTTCCATATTAGGAATGATGCCAAACACACCAATTGAACCGGTAATAGTGGTAGGATTTGCAAAAATGCTATCAGCCCCACAGGAAATATAATACCCGCCAGATGCCGCTACATCACCAAAACTTACAATAACAGGTTTTTCTGCTTTTGCTAAAGAAAGTTCACGCCAGATCGTTTCACTTGCCAAGGCGCTTCCACCGCCGCTGTTCACTCGCAACACAATTGCTTTAATCGTTTTATCAAGTCTTGCTTTGCGGATCAGCTTTATATAATCTGCACTGGCAATTTGTCCCTCGCCACCGCCGCCATCAATTATATTTCCCTGGGCATAAATGAGTGCAATTTTTTCTCCTGATGTTTTTTTATAAGAACCGCTTTTGGCATAACTGTTTATTGTAATGAAATTTATTTTATCATATTTCCCCAATTTCAGTTTCTCTTTTATTTCATCTTTTATTTCATCATCATACTTTACACCATCAATTAAATTTTTTGCAACGGCATCCTGTGGGTTTTTGATAGCCGCTTCATTTGCATATTGATGTAGTGTAGCGGTATCTATCTTTCTTTGATCTGCAGCTTTTAGTAAAAAATGTGAGTACAGATCGCCGAGCCATGCTGATGTCTGCAATTTATTTTCGGGTGTCATCTTATCAGTACGCAAAGGCTCTGTGGCACTTTTAAATTTACCGGCATAAAAAATTTGTGGTTCGATATCCAGTTTCTCCAATGTTCCTTTCAAAAATAATAACTCGGAACTAAAACCCACCCAGTCAAAAAACCCTTTGGGGTTTACATAAACCTTATCAGCCACATTTGCTACATGATATGATTTTTGATTCATCATTTCACTATAAGCTATGATGAACTTGCCGGACTTTTTAAAAGCAAGAAATGCATTTCTTATTTCTTCAGAAGTAGCAAAGCCATTTGGGTTAAGACCGCTTTGCAGGTAAATACCTTTTATCTTTTCATCTTTTGCTGCTTTTTGAATAAGACGTACAACATCATAAACACCGGGTACACTTAACTCATCGTCGCTGCTTAGAAGAGCTAAAGGGTTTTCCTGTTTTTGCTCCTGGAATAGTTGGCCGATATTGACAACCAAAACCGAATTCTTCTCCACCAATGGTGCGTCACTTTTAGCAAGACCAGCAATGAATACAAGAAAAAGAAAAAAACCGATGACAGAAAAAATTATCAAAGCCAGCAATGAAGCGAAAAACATTTTAAAAAACCCACCCATATCAAATTATTTAAGACGGTAAAAATAAAGATATTTGTGCCGTCCCCGAATTTGGTATTATGAGAACAGCTTATTTATTGATAGGAGGCAATTTAGGAAATAGAAAAGAGAATCTTTCAAAGGCTGTCACATTGATAAATGAGCAATGCGGATCTTTAACAAGATCTTCATCAATATATGAAACGGAAGCATGGGGAATAACTGATCAGCCATCATTCCTTAACCAGGCATTGGAGATCTCCACTTCATTAACTGCCCGCCAATTAATAAGAAGAGTTTTAAAGATCGAAGAAGAAATGGGTCGTGTACGAAAAGAAAAACTTGGACCAAGGATCATTGATATTGATATTTTACTTTTTGAAAATGAAATTCATGATCTGCGTTTTTTAAAGATCCCACATCCTGAAATGCAAAACAGGAGATTTGTTCTTGTGCCCCTTGCAGAGATCGATTCAACTTTGCAGCATCCTGTTCTAAAAAAGTCAATTGCAGAATTATTGGAGGAATGTCCTGATAATTTGGAAGTGAACAAGATTTCAAATTAAAACTTAAACCACCGAGTACACAGAGGCATTACTCCGTGACTCTATGTGAACATCGTGACGCCGTCGTTCAAAAAAATTGAGATTTATCCACAATCTATTCTTTAGTCAAGTATAAATTGGCATTTCAATTATTTTGCAACTCTCATCACCTTTTTAGCAAATCACCACATTAGAACATGAATTATCATTTTATCACGATAGAAGGAAATATTGGTGCCGGCAAAACCACTTTATCACATTTGCTGTCGCGGCATTTCAATGCCCGGCTTATCCTTGAAGAATTTGCTGATAATCCCTTTCTTCCCAAGTTTTATGAGAATCCAAAACTATATGCATTTCCACTTGAGCTGTTTTTTATGGCAGAACGTTACAAACAGCTCAAGGACCTGGTCCAGCAAAAAGATCTTTTTCAAAATATCACTATATCAGATTATCTCTTTACCAAATGTTTGTTGTTCGCCAAAGTAAATCTGCCGGCTGATGAGTTTCGACTTTATCAAAGATTGTTTGATATTATACATCAGCAATTGTTACAACCGGATCTGCTTATTTATTTACATACTCCTGTAAGCCGGTTACAAAAAAATATTAAAAAGAGAAACAGGGCCTATGAACAAAATATCCCGGATGAATATCTTTTCAATATTCAGCAGACCTACACGCATTACATCAAGGATCATAATATAAAAACACTTTTCATCGATG
Organism: Chitinophagaceae bacterium; assembly: GCA_036524255.1. Classification (GTDB taxonomy): domain Bacteria; phylum Bacteroidota; class Bacteroidia; order Chitinophagales; family Chitinophagaceae; genus VBAS01. Next base: position 8,380 of record DATDCP010000545.1, on the reverse strand, counting down.
CATCCAATGCCGATTTTCTCGGTAATGAAAAGCATTTGAAAGTTGTTATTGATGCATTGGAAAATGATTATGAACAAGGACAGCATTATTTAACCCTACCTTAGAACCACGATTTACAGGATTTCCAATGGATTATTAGGAAAAACAGAAGATTCATTGATTATGAAGTATTCTGATATAACTGAAAGAATAATTGGATGTGCAATGAAAGTGCATCGGGAACTTGGTTCGGGATTCCAGGAATATATTTATCAAAGAGCATTAGAAATAGAGTTAAAGAAATCCTCCATCAAATTTATCCGTGAGTTTGAAATGCCCATTTATTACCAGGGCGAAAAGATCGGAATGAGGATAGTTGATTTCTTTGTTGACGAAAAGATTATGGTTGAATTGAAAGCCCTTACTGATCTTACCGATACACATCTTGCACAAGGGTTAAATTATCTTGAAGCATCTGGTCATGAAGTTGGTTTGTTGATTAACTTCGGAGCAAGATCATTACAGTTTAAAAGATTACATAACAGAAAGATCACCGACTAATATATAGTAAATGAAAATACACAAGGATTTAAATGCTTACAGAATAAAACATCATCCAAAATTTCCTCTTAATCCCTTCAAATCAAGATAATCGTGGTTCTCAATTTCGAGTTTACAGTTTTTGCCATTGCCCGCTTTCTTTTCATCGCTGGTCTTCGCATGTCTCCCGTGTTACTTGGTTGGAAATTGTATGAAGTCACTGGCAGCAAACTCTCGATCGGTATTCTTGGATTAAGTGAAGTGATACCAGCGGTATTGCTTGCACTTCCTGCCGGTGTAAAAGTTGACAGAAGTAATAAACAGAGGTTGATCAGTGTTTGCATGGGCCTATATTTTCTGTTAATGATCGGCTTACTGATCGTTACATCACAGTGGTTCACATCATCATCAAAGCAATCAATACAATGGTTCATCTACGGTCTTGTATTTTGTACAGGAGTGATACGAGCCTATAGTTCACCCGCTATCAATGCATTTGTCGCACAGTTAGTGCCACAAGAATCATTGGTAAGAACCATATCAATAAATAGTATGACATGGCTGATCGCTGCAGTAGCGGGTCCCGCACTTGCGGGGCTATTATTGGGTTATGCAAATATTACAGTGGCATTTATTATTTCATGCAGTGCAATTTTTATTGCATTACTTATATTTCAATTAATAAAAGCAAAACCGGTAAGCTGGCAACCCGGCAAAACAACAACATGGGAAGGTGTGAAAGAAGGATTGAATTTTGTGCTGCATAAAAAGCAGCGGGCATTGCTAAGTGCCATCAGCCTGGATATGTTTGCTGTTTTGTTTGGCGGTGCAGTCGGCATCTTGCCTGTGTTTGCAGTTGATATTTTACAGATCGGCCCTGAAAAATTAGGATGGCTGTATGCTGCCACTTATCTCGGAAACTTTATCGCCATTGCATTGCTCATCTCAAATCCATTAAAAAACAAGCAAGGCAAAACATTACTTTATACGGTTGCTGGTTTTGGTGTTTGTATTTTGATATTTGCGATCTCAAAAAATTTCTGGCTCAGTTTTGCTGCCTTATTTATCAGCGGTCTTTTTGATGGTGTCAGCGTCATCATTCGCGGTACCATTGTACAATTATTTGTACCCGATGAAATGCGTGGCCGTGTCTCCTCAGTCAATTCCATTTTTGTAAACTCATCCAATGAACTCGGACAGTTTGAAAGTGGTGTTGCCGCATCCGTTATGGGTACTGTGCCATCAGTTGTTTTCGGCGGCTGCATGACGCTTCTTGTTACAATTGTAACATGGATAAAAGCACCGACATTGAGGAAGTTTGAATATTAAACCCCCTGTCCCCCTAAAGGGGGAACTTAGATTTAATCAATCATTTTATTTTATTAATTTCATAACGACAGAACTTTTATAAATTATGTAGCCAGCGATATTGCTACTATTAAACTTCTGTTGTGTCACTCACTTGTACGTTCTGTATTTCTATTCGACAATTGTGATGTTTCATCCCCTACATAGAGGGGCAGGAGAAACTACAAATAAAGAAGTCATACAGGGGGTGGGCAATAAATCTTGAAACAAGAAATTAGAAATAAGAAACCAAAATCAATCCCAAAGCAACTCATGGATCGTCGTAAATTCATCCAAAACTCTGCACTTACATTTGGTGCATTTACTCTTGCTCAACAAAAAATATTTTCAGCATTATTTACAAAAGGAAATGGAGCCGCTCCCCCTCCCTGGATGTTCCATATGCTCACTGATAAAGTTGGCGTATTCACTGAACGTGGTGGTACCATTGCTTTTCTTCTCGATAAAAAAGGAATTGTTGTAGTGGATTCACAGTTTCCTGATACGGCTCAGCATCTTATTGGTGAATTAAAAAAGAAGTCCGAAGCACCGATAAAATATTTGCTCAATACACATCACCATGGCGATCACAGCGGGGGAAATATTGCTTTCAAAGGTTTGGTAAAACATGTTGTAGCTCATGAAAATTCTAAGAAGAATCAAAAACGGGTTGCTATAGCCAATAAGAATCTTGACAAACAATTATTACCTGACAGAACTTATACTGAATTCTGGCAAGAGTATGTAGGTGAGGAAAGCATTGCCATGTATTATTGGGGACCCGGCCATACAAATGGAGATAGTCTTATTCATTTCGAAAATGCAAACATTGTTCACATGGGCGACCTCTTATTCAATCGCCGTCATCCATTTGTTGACCGCAGCGCCGGCGCAAACATTGGTCATTGGATGAAAATTTTACATAGGGCTTCCCGGCATTTTGATAGCAAAACAACTTTTATATTCGGCCACTCAGCCGATGGCTATAATATTGTTGGCAATACTGATGACTTGAAAAAATTCAGCGATTATCTTGGTGCCGTTCTCACATTTACCGACGGGGAAATAAAAGCAGGCAAAACCAAAGAAGGATTTTTAAAGAACACAACGATCCCCGGCGTAGGTGAATGGAAAGGCGATGGCATCTCCAGACCGCTTGCTGCTGCATGGGATGAGTTGATGGCGAAATAGTTTGTTCAGATTAGTATTGATGATCAATTACAAAAAAACCGTTATCGTTTATATTGTTTCTTTTAGGGTTTGCATCAAATGGCATATGTCAAACCCAATTCGATTCATTGAAACTCACCAGTAATCTTGATACGTGCTAACAGCCTTCTGCAAAACCAGCTTTTGAAACAGAGTTTTGTATTCGTAATGCTACTAATTATCGCATTCATCAAGCGATTCTCATTTCAGTTTCCAAACTGGGTATATAAAACACCTGCCTATTTAATTGCGCTTCTATGTACTGTTTTATAGAGAGACTCATGAAATTTTTTAGAGGAAAGGCATTAAAATAAACAATAAAGTAAAACAAACTCTATCAGAGCTGACAAGTATAGTCTTAAACAGAAATTATAAAACAGCACAAATAAAAAGGCAATTGAAAATTTCGGAAAAGAATAATATCATATCTTTTGCAGAGAAAAGAAATGATCTTTAAATATAAATATCTACCATGACTGTAAGATCAGGAGTTCCAAAATGGCTGCTTGCAAGCATTTGCTTTCTTTTGGCATTATTAGCCTTATTAGCTCCCATATGGCCCGGCACATCAGTGGTTGTACACCTTGGTGGTTTATTGTTGTGGATAGCAGTGATAGAAATATTTCACGGATTTCGTCGCTCATTGGGAACGGAAAGAAAATCGGCCTGGTACAGTGGTGGGTTCAGTTTGCTGCTTGGCGTTTTACTTATTAATGCTCAATTGCTGCTTGCAAATGCCTTATTCATTTTTATCATTGTTATTCTTGTAATTGAAGTTTTTCGTTTCTTGTATAAATACCTCAGGACAGCAGGGAATTCAACACGAAGATGGCAGGACCTGGCAGCAACAGCTATTGGTATTATCTTACTGCTCGTTTTATTTGTGTTTAAAGAAAAAGGATTACCGTGGACACTTTCATTGGTTACTTCTCTCCGGTGCTTTGGAAGAGGAATTTCAATACTTGCGGCCCGAACAGGAGTAATGGAAGATGTAAATGTGGATGTGGTACGTGATATGGGGCTTGGTGATAATCAAAGAATACTTGCACTTGCCGAAAAAATAGAAAATGAAGAAGACGCTAAGGCTCCTTATGACAGGAAATGGATCATAGTTCTTTTGCTGATGCTGTTTTTCATTCATCTTGGACGTATGGGAGTTGACAGAAGTTTTCTTGGTATCCTATCACCGCTTGTTGCGACGATAGGAGATGCAGTTATTGCATTAGTAATTGCCTATGTTATTATCGGGTCTGGTCGTTCAATCATCAAAGAAGGAACATCGTGGGCCGATAAAAAATTATGGGTATGGGTAGAAAGAGATCCTACTAAAAAAAGAAAATGGTGGAGTTTAACAGGAGTAACTGAAACTTGGCTGACAAGAAGATTAAGAAACACGATCCGTTTTCGTAAGGCATCATATTCTATTCCTACTGCAATAAGAACTGGATTGAAAATAGGGTTACCATGGTCAGCCCTGTTGGCAGCCATCATGCCGGTGTTGGGTATGAGTTGGTATTTTGATACGGAGAACTGGGCTTCCGGCATGTGGGATCATTGGGCTGCCAGTCGTACGAACACATGGCGAATGGCTATTACATCTGCATCTGGTGAAGGCACTGGTGCAAATGCATTTCAACTACACCCGGAAGGAGTTACGGATACTGCAGATTTTTCTTTTGTAGTTATTGGTGATCCGGGAGAAGGTGATGCTTCACAATTAATTTTAAAAGACCAGATCCTTTCAGTAACCAATCAACCCGATGTAAAGTTTGTAGTGATATCTTCTGATGTTGTATATCCATCCGGCTCTTTAAAGGATTATGAAAAAAAATTCTGGATGCCATTTAAAGGAGTTACAAAACCTGTATATGCTATTCCCGGAAATCATGATTGGTATGATGCGCTGGAAGGATTTACTGCAACTTTTTTTGAACCCGAAGCTGCACAAATAGCCATGGAAGCCCGAATAAAAAAAGACTTGCATATTTCTTCTACCAATAAGAATAAAATAAAAAACATGATCGGGGCTACGGCAAAGCTGAGAGAGGAATATAATGTGCCAACCGGTTTTCAAAAAGCACCTTACTTCCAGGTCAACGCAGGCAATTTTGTTTTTATAACAATTGAAACAGGAGTGGAAAGAGAGATCGATACACTACAGGCAACATGGTTGCGTAATGTACTGGAAGCATCAAAAGGCAAGTTTGTAATGGTACTGTTAGGTCATCCATTTTATGCTATTGGTGAATACCAGGGAAAGATGAATCCTGCTTTTGAACGACTTCACCAATTACTGAAAGAATATAAAGTGCCGCTGGTAATGGCGGGTGATACACACGACCTGGAATATTATATTGAAGCTCCAAAAAATAATAATGAGCAAGTGATGCATCATTTTGTAAACGGTGGCGGCGGAGCTTATCTCAGTATTGGTGCTGCAATGGCAAAACCGGAAGCTATAGTTACAAAGGAATATGCTTTTTATCCATCAAAAGATCCGTTGGTAAAAAAGATCGAAACAAATACTTCGTGGTATAAGTATCCAGCGTGGTTGTGGACAGATCGCCTTGGTGGCTGGCCTTTTTCGGCAGAATGGTTATCTGCAATGTTCGATTATAATGTGGCTCCTTATTTTCAGAGTTTCATGGAAATAAAAGTTGAGCAATCGCAAAAAAGGATCAGGTTAATTCCTTACAGTAATAATGGACGATTAAAATGGAGTGATATAACAAGTACAGCTGGTGCAAGACCAATCAATGCTTCTCCCAATGACCTGGCAGAATGGATCATCAACTTCCAATGATTACTCTTATCAATTGATATTTACAGAAAAATCATAAAGCAGACACTATGCCTTACAGCCTTCCAGCATTTTACTGAAATTCTCTGAATAAATAAACAAATATGTCTAGTTCGGAAATAGCAGAAAAGATTTTGGCAGACCCCGGCGCTATGAATTATTCAAACTATCAAATAACATTAAATTAAGAAATACGAAGACGTTCACATTATCCCAAATATTGCATTTAACCGTTTAATGCCCCGGATTTATTTTACTTGTACCATATTTATCTAACATCTTACCTTTAGTAATCATCTAAAACTAATTTTATGAAAATTAAGAATCTCTCTTCGTATTGTTTTGTATAGGCACTGCATTATCTTCTTTTGACCAAACTTCAGATGCCGAGGCAGCAGCCATCGTTAATTTATTAGGCGTACAGAAAAAAGAAGCGATAGCCAAATTAGTATCTGTAACCGGAAAGGATTCCATTGCATTCTGGAAGCTTTATGAAGAATACAATCAAAAAAATCTTGTTACGGGAAAGCAGAGGCTCAGGCTATATGAACAAACAGCCCAGGCATATGGAAATATGACACCTGAAACAGCCGACTCGCTGGCAAAGCAATATTTTGATAATCGCTTCGGACAGGAAAAAACGTTGGAAGAATATTACAAAAAGATCAAGACTGCAACAAGTTCGGTTATTGCTTTTGAATTTTACCAGGCAGAAGTTTATTTGTTGACTCAGATCAGAGCTCAAATCATGCAGCAAATTCCTACCTATGGACAGTTCCAGGCTGCAGTTAAAAAGAACCGATGATCAGCAAGCAGTAGAAACTTTCATCTCTAATTATCACCTATGCTCTTTTGTGGCATAGGTTTTATTTTTGCACCTGAAAAGGAATTATCAAAATGAATGCAAAACTCCGACACCTGTCCCCTATCCTGTGGACAAAAGACCTGGAACAGACCATTTCATTTTATGAAACAGTTTTAGGTTTTAAAAAGCAAACCCAGTACCCGAATTTTGTTTCACTGGTAAGAGATCATGTGGAGCTCATGTTTGTGCTACCAATTGATGAACCGGAAGATTGTAAAGACCCAAATAATAAAGAAGAATTTTTTCCAAAACCAACCTTAACAGGAAGCATTTATATAACTACAGAAAAGGTGGATGAGCTTTGGGAAAAAGTAAAAGATAAAGTAAAAATTATCAGCACCATTGCTGACAGGGAATATTTGATGCGTGACTTTTCTATTTTGGATAACAATGGTTACGAAATTGTTTTTGGTGAAGATATCAGTTCAAAAGCAGCAACAAATAATTGACAGAGTTACTAGTTTTAGTTTGCTTCGGTTTGCCGGCAATCAATCTTTTATTTCTATTTTTTCATCGGCAAACCTCGCAATGACGAATACTCCGGAAGTAGAAAATACTTACCAGCCCTGCAGGTTCTTCGTCATTGCGAGGCCGTCAAACAAAATGCAATGGTCTATTTGATTCAAAAAGACGAAGCAATCTAAAATTGTGACATTTATAAATATTCCAAAGAAATTGTTTAATGAGTAAAATCTATTCTTATCCCATTTATTGCGCTAGTATAAAACTTTGAGATCCGATCGCACTTACTTCTAATCAACACGATAAGTTTCCATAAATTCGTATTGCTGCTGTAAAATCAAAATATGTTTAAAAAATATTTCATTATTCTCACTGTTTGTTTTCAGTGTCTACAAAGCATAGCAAAAGATTATCCTGCTTCTTTGTTTGGGATAAATTCAGACGGGGTTACTCTCAATACCCGTTCCATACAATTTGCTATTGATCATATTCATCAGCAAGGTGGTGGCAGACTTGTGTTTGATGTAGGAAGATTTCTTTCTGGTTCAATTCACCTTAAATCAAATGTTACAATTCATTTATTAGAAGGTGCTGTTTTGTTGGGCACATTAAATCCATTGGATTATGAAAGGAAAGGATTAACCGCATTTATACTATGTCATGACCAGCAGAATATCGCTATTACAGGCAAAGGAGTTATTGATGGACAAGGAAGAGAGGTAGCGAGAAATGTTGTTGCACTCGTTCATAAAGGTCTTATTAAAGATGCTTTTCGCAATGATCGTCCCGAAGTACCAATAAGACCGATGCTTATTTACTTTCGCTCCTGTAAAAATATATTGATCAGTGGCGTTACAATGCGAAATGCTGCGGCCTGGGTGCAGACCTACGATCAATGTAAAAATCTACTAGTCGATAGTATTACTGTTGACAGTCGTGCTTTCTGGAACAATGATGGCATTGATATTGTCGATTGCGATAGTGTAGCGATCACAAATTCCTATATTGATTCAGATGATGATGGTGTTTGTTTAAAGTCACATGATCCGAATGCTGTTTGCCAAAATATACTTGTCAGGAATTGCACTATTCGTTCAAGCGCAAATGGTATAAAGTTCGGTACAGCATCACTCGGTGGTTTTAAAAATGTAAAGCTTGTAAATATTAAAGTATTTGAC
>DATDCP010000544.1:0-13461 GCA_036524255.1 Chitinophagaceae bacterium | reverse complement strand
CCAATCAAAACGAATATCTGGTTTGTCATTGCCATAATTCCACATAGCATCTTCCCAGGTCATTCGTGGCACTTTCTCACTGTAGTCAATTCCTTTTACTTCTTTGAAGATTGATTTGATCAAACCTTCAAACATATTCAGGATATCTTCCTGCTCCACAAAAGCCATTTCGCAGTCGATCTGTGTAAACTCAGGTTGACGATCTGCCCGGAGATCTTCATCACGAAAACATTTTACGATCTGATAGTAACGATCGTAACCGCTTACCATTAATAATTGCTTGAATGTTTGTGGTGATTGAGGCAATGCATAAAACTGTCCTCCATTCATTCTTGATGGAACAACAAAATCTCTTGCTCCTTCGGGAGTTGATTTAATTAAAAAAGGCGTTTCAATATCGATGAAACCCTGCTGATGAAGATAATTTCTTGTTGCACGGTTTACGGCATAGCGCAGTTCAAGATTCTTTTTTACTGCGTTTCTACGCAGATCAAGAAAACGATATTTCATCCGGATATCATCGCCACCATCTGTGTCATCCTGGATGGTGAATGGTGGAACCGCTGACTTGTTTAATATTTTAAACGACTTTACAATTATCTCAATATCTCCGGTAGGTATATTGGAATTTTTGTTACTTCTTTCATGAACAGAGCCGGTTACTTGTAAAACAAACTCACGGCCCAAAGGATTTACATCCAGATGTGGATTTAGCTCTTCGCCAAATAGTAATTGAGTGATGCCATAACGGTCACGGAGGTCAACAAATGTGATGGCGCCAAATTTCCTGATCGTTTGCACCCAGCCCGCAAGAGTCACTTCGTTATTTACGTTACTAATTCTTAGCTCGCCACATGTATGAGTTCGAAACATTCGATTTTAGATTTTATTCCAAAGGAACTCCTTCGGAGGATTTCAGTTTTCGGATTTGTTGAGCAGAAATACCGAACGTTGAAGAGTGACCTTTCCACTTCGACAAGCTCAGTGTCTGGGTAACTGCGACGCTTATTGTTGATAAGCGAACAGAACCTTGAACGGAGCGTCGCAACCGAAGCTCAATAGTATTACTTCAGCCGGCCCCAAAAAATTCAACGGCGGCAAAGATAAGGACAAATAGATGCCTGAAGGATTGGCCTCATGAGTATATTTGAGAGGTACAATGGCTAATTTCCTCCAACGATTTTTTAAAAAATTAACTGCAAATAAAGGACTTGATCCTTTTAATTCATCATTCCAGGAAGTAGCGATTCCTATTGAATTCAGTAATAGTTATTCCCGCATTATATCACAAGTACTGCCTTATTTTAATCAACTGAACGAATCGAACAAACAAAAGTTTTTAAAGCGGGTTTACAATTTCAGGAAATCAAAATCATTTCATTTTCACGGCCTTGTTCCACAGGAGGAGATCATGATACTTGTGAGTGCCTCCTCCATTCAGCTTTCTTTCGGGTTAAAAAATTACCTGCTTCCTTTTTTTAGAGAAGTATATATTTTGTCTGATGCCTACCAGGCTTTGGAAGCAAAAGAATTATATATCGGTCATGTATCGCCAACAGGAATTTATATTTCATGGAAACATTTTGTGCAGGGCTTTGCCGATTATAGTGATGGTGTGAACGTGGCGTTGCATGAAATGGCGCATGCGCTGTATCATGAAAGTTTTAGTTTGGAAACCGGGATCGATTGGGATTTTAGAAAAGATTTTGAAAAACTGCCAGCCGTTTTTGGACCCATAATGACGCAGGCTATTGTTCAGAAAAAGAGTTATTTGAGGGGCTATGCTTTTACTAATTTCCATGAATTTTGGGCTGTTAGCATTGAATATTTCTTTGAAAACTCCCAGGGACTAAAAGATAATCTTCCTCAATTGTATACCATTTTATGTGATACCCTGAACCAGGACCCGCTACGACCGAATGAGTTCCCGGCTTTTATATAAATTATTTTCGGTCTAACGTAATTTTCCTAATCATTTCATCGTTTTTATTTCATTAGTATTTCCACCCAAAAGAATCGTAAAGCTTGCAATTTGAAAAGCGATTATATATTTTTAGTGTTCCGAACCCTAAAACATGCTGACATTTTTAAGAAAATTGAATAACTTTTTTGCCCCGCAAAAGCTGGAAACTCCAGTACAACCTCCTGCAGAGGAATGGGTCAGCGATGAAATTTTCAATCATTATTCATATATAATCAGCAGCCGCATTCAATATTTCAACGACCTTCCTTTTGAACTAAAACAAAGATTTGTAAACAGGGTTCATCAATATGTTAGTCTCAAGCAATTTCATTATATCGGTCTTGAGCCAAAAGAAGAGATCCCTGTTTTAACAGCAGCTTCTGCGGTACAGGTAACGTTTGGTTTGAAGAGTTACCTTATGCAACATTTTAAAAATATTTACATACTAGCTGATGCATACCGGATGGACAATGATGAAGAATTGTATATTGGTCACGTGGCACCGGAAGGCATCTATCTTTCATGGAAACATTTTCTTTTTGGTTATTCTGATAATTCAGATAATATAAATGTGGCTGTTCATGAAATGAGCCATGCACTTTTATTTAATAATTATTTTGCGAAGTATGGTGTTGATAAAAACTTCAGAGCTAATTATGAAAGATTTTCAACGACGACAGGTCCTATACTGGCAGATGTAATTACAAAAAGACAAAGTTATTTGCGCAATTATGCGTTGACAAATATTCACGAATTCTGGGCAGTAAGTGTGGAAGCGTTTTTCGAGAACCCGGCAGATCTTAAGATCAATATGCCTCAATTATACGATGCTTTATGTCGTGTGCTGAACCAGGATCCGAATACAACTCAAAAAATTCTAAAACCCGAACTATGATAACGTTGACCCTTATTTATTTGTGTAAAAAGTATTTCTTTAATAAGAAAAAGAAGGACCTTGTATTAGTACCTTCTTAAAAGTTTTTGAGAAGCTAAAAAACTTCTAGCCATAGGGATCTAAAATTGTTATTCAATTTTAGATCCCTATTTTATTTCCATGAAAGTTTTTTCTTTCTGATACTAGTACATTGTTGCCACTTGTTCACTTTTTAATTCCTTTGGCCGCTGAAACAGGTAATACCAGGCGAGAATGATCACACCTATAATAAATGGGATCATAGCAATATGTTTCCCTTCATACCCGCCAAATACCTTTGCCTCATCAAATCCAAAGAACTCACTGATCATCCAATAACTGTTGGCACTGATCCAAAATGCGACAGCAAGATTATGGGCTAATTCTGATTTAATGTGCCGGGTACGGTAGGAAATATAAATGGCAACAGAAAGTGTAGGTATGACCATAATGATCCCAAGTGTCTGCCAGATCATACACCAGCTTATATCTTTAAAAAGCCAGAAGACAATATGCAGGTTCTCTAATTTCCTGTAACGGGCAGGTATGCTGTATAGATTTTCTGTTTTTGCTGACATCTTATTTTTTTCAGATAGATCAAAAATAACCAATGCAGTTAAAATATCCAGAAAGGAATCACCTGGTGAGTATTTTGGTAAAACGTTTAATATCGGCCTCCGCTAAAATTTCATTTCCTCTAATAAGATGATCTGTTAATTGCTTTGCAAAAAATGGTGCTAGTGAACAACCTTTTGTCCCCATACCATTTAAGATGCCAATGTTTTTATAGGTTGGATGAAAGCCAACAAAAGGACGGCGTTCAATATTTGCCGGACGAACAGATGCTTTGTGATCCACAATTTTAAACGGAACTTTTAACCATGATCTTAATAGCAATTCAGTTTGTTTTCTGAATTGTTCGGTTGGTTGATCATCCGGAAACTCCCATAAATAATTTGAGCCAAGCCAAAAAAGATCTTTTTGAATTGATGTAAGCATCATTCCTTTTTTAAAAATATGTGTTGAAGGAATGCCAGGAGATTCAATAAGCAGTGCTTCACCTTTATTTAATGCAAACGGGAGGTTTTTAAAAAAAGGATTTTGGGAAGAATAAATGCCATCACAAAAAATAATTTTTTCTGCTTTGATATTTTTATAGTTTATTGCTGTATCTGCTTGTTTTAATTCAGCTATTTCAAAATCTTCTTCCAGCAATTGTTTATTTGATAAAAGTTTTTTTCTCCATACCGGGAGAATTTCTTTCAGATTGACAATATAGCAAGGATCTACTTCACCAAATCCAAAATCATAATTAAATGTTTCATGGTATTGCCACTGGTCTTTAGGATGATATAGAAGATCAACATTCTCTTTTACTCTTTCATCAAAAGCGATCTTCATTTGTGGAGTAGGGTGGAAGTCGATCAGACTTTTTTTCTCAATAGCCTTGATGTTAAGTTCATTTCCTAATTCTTCATAAGCCGGAATAAGAAAGGAAAGCAGCTCATCGATCATCCATGTTTTTACAATTCTTCTGCCTGTTACAGGGTTTATAATTCCTGCAGCAATTCGTGACGCAGAGTTAGGTTGGTCATTATCTATTACAATAAACGACTTATTTGCTTTTTCTAAATAATAGCTGAGCCATGTTCCTGAAATACCTTGCCCGATAATGAGATAATCAACAACCATTCTCAAAAATAATGGGTTTCGTTAAGAGAAAGGAATGAGCCTTATTCAACATTTATTCTAATCCCTTCACTATGTGATGAAAATTCGGGTGCATACATGCACTGAATGTTTGTGATTCCATTACTGAAGTTACCGGTATGTGTAACGAATAAAGCATACTCAAACACATAAATTCCTTTGCGCAGGTAATCAAAAAAGAAATTGGTGCTGGCATCTTTTGTTGTTTCATAATAGCCAAGGCCACCCTGCCATTTATAACTGCTTAAGACATTCACCGGTTCCAGGCAAGAGGCACGCATATCTTTCATATGAACATATTCCATATCTCGATCAACTCTTAGTTCAATTCTTACTTTTATTTTATCACCAACTTTTACGGCATCTCCTTCATTTATCGGTGTAAGTACTGGACCACGATCTGTATTGGTTTCAACAAATAGTTTTTTATCAAGCTTTAGTGGCGTGGAAGCTGTTGTTATTTTATCAAGGTCTTCAAAATATTGCCAGTAAACACCTCCCCATGTTGTTGTAGTAGTTTGATTTTTTACAGGTTTAACCGATACGCTAATGTTTCCCATATTTGGAGTTACCAATGGACCAGTCATTGATCTTTTGAAATAACCGGTACCTACTTCTTCCTTGTTGTCAGTTGACTTGACTGCGGTATTGCCTAATTTAATTTCGACAACAGATTCATTGATCAACAGATCGGTTCCTTGTAATAATAAAGCATAACATGCTTCTGCCGTTGCTTTCGTTGTTTTCCAGTTAGTGGTCTGTTTGTTTTTCAGCAGCCATGTTTTCAGATCGTCAACGGTTTTTGTGTCTTTGACGATCTCGCCAAATGCTTCAATTAATAAAGCTTGTGTTTCAATCGGCGCCTGGTGCCAGAACCAACCACCGCTATTTTCTTTCCAATACATTCCTAACTCTTCATTATTGATGCATGTTTCTTTTAAGGAACTTAAAATAGCTGAAGGAGTTTTTGCATCAGCTGTTCTGAATAGTGCCAAAGCAGTCATTCCCTGCAAGTATTTGCTTTGCTTTGTCCATGTTTGCTGTGCACGACTGCGGAAATAGTTGTAAGCTGTTTGTGATGCTGTAGTAATTTTTTGGTCTGCAAAAAAGCTACGCATGTATAAATATTGTACCTCGTAATGACCAGTTGTATATTTAGCCAGGTCAGTTTTATTCTTTTTTAATTCATCATGATCTTTTTTGATCTGCAGATCAAGATAGGGGATAGCAAGTTTAAGAATTGGCTCCAGCTTTTTAATATCAACTCCTAATTTTTTTAAATGCCCGATGCCTGTAACAATGTATTGCGTGATATAACGGTTATCCGGCCCGCCTTTGAACCAAACAAACCCACCATTCTCCAATTGCATTTGCTTTAATTTTTCATAAGCACTGGTCATTTCGCTGCTCATTCTTAGCATATCGAAAAGCAAAGCAATATTTTTCTTTTGTTGTTCTTCTGTTTTGGCTTGTAACACCCATGGCGTTTCTTCCAGTAATACAGCTTTTAGCTCCTGGTTTTTTTGGAGATTGCTTAATAAAGCAGCAGTGTCTTTAGTATTCCAGCTTTCAAATATTTGTTTAATACGTGGAGATGTATTTGCAATCTTTGAAGCCAGTGCGTTTGCGTAAAAACGATTCCATATTTGTTCAGCACATTCATAGGGATATTCCATTAAATAAGGCAAAGCCTGCACTGCATACCATGCGGGGTTAGAAGTATATTCAACAGTAAGAGAATGATGCTGTAATGTTTCAGAATTTCCTGATGTCAACAGTTTTTCAAACCGAAAGTTTTTTGTTTGGGTATTTCGCAAGTTCAATGGAAGTGTTTCAGTTACCAACGTCCGGTTGGTGAGCACAGGCATCGCAGCCTCTTCACCATCACTTACGGCCCCCTCCAAACCTCCCCCGGCTGGGGAGGCTTTAGCAACAATACGCCATACCAATGCTTTGTCAAACAAGTAGGGGACTTGTATCGGAAACATTACAGCTTCACTTTGACCTGCTGCAACTGTGAAGTATTGATTCGGATACATATTATTGAACCAGCCACCAACAGATTCATTTGTTGCAGCATCAAACAATTGCAATTCAGCCTGCCCTGTTAATTCTTTGTCTGTAAGGTTAACGATCTTGGCGCTGAATTCCATTTTATCGCCTTCTCTTAAAAATCTTGAAGGATTGGGCTGCACCATCAATTGTTTTTGTGTAACGATCTCTTTGCTGCTATAACCAAATGCCAGATCTTTTGTATGAGCCAATGCCTGGAACTTCCATCTTGTCAATGCTTCCGGCAATGTAAATGAAAATTCAATATCACCATTTTCATTTGTTCTTAGATCGGGAAAGAAGAAAGCGGTTTCGTTGAAGTTTTTGCGAATTTGTACAGCTTTATCTTGTTGAGGTAATATGGTGTATTCAAATTTTGTTTCTTTATTTTGATCTCCGTCTTTAAGTATTTCCATTCCTGCCTCTTTTTCAGCTACACCTCTGATTTTAACCTGTTGCATTGATGCAGGGGCAGCATTTGAAGATACAGCCCTCATCTCTCGCCCTATTATATGTTTACCCAAATAACCAAATTGAATAATTGTTTCATCTATATTGGAGATCAATTCGTCATATCGTTTTTCAACATATTTAGCATCATTTGCCGTATTATCCGGCTTCTCTTCTGATTCAAACTTAGAAAAGTTATGATCACTTTTCCATAGCGAATAATTGTGTGAATATTGCGGCCAAATATTTGGTTCGTTCCAATTATGCTTTTTAAACTGATCCAACGAGGCATCATACATACTTGCTAATATTTCAGCAGCGATCTTTTCTTTTTTAAAACCACTGATCTTTACTTTCCATTTTTCTTCACTTCCCGGTAAGGTTTTATCACGGAATGTTGCGTATTCAATAGTCAAGTCTTTATTGGTCCAGGGTATGTTGATAATATCGGAGTAATTGTAAAAACGATTATTCTTTACGAAAAAGAAATACACGCCATAGCCACCACGATCAGCTTCAGTGGCAGCAAACTCAAAACTTTTTTTCTCATTGTCAATATCCAGATATTCATATTTGCTGTATTCCTGTTTGTTGTTCACTGTTTTTATTGTTTGCCTGATCACAAACAGATCATTGGCTGAACTGCCAAGTTCTATTTCTGTTTTCTGACCGGGTTCAACAGGCTTTGATCCTTTAGTCCATAAATATGTCGGTAAGTTCAATTGTTTACTCTTTTCATCAAATAGCTCTATGTAATGTATATCTTTTACTTCTTCGCCATTCTTATCTTTTGTTGAAATTTCAACCATATAAAAGCCGGTCCCAATCTTCCCGTTTGCTATTTTCCATTTCCCATCTTCTTTTACGGAATCAGCTTTCTCAAATACTTTTTCTGCATTTTCCCAATTTTTAAGATCAGTTTCATTATCATATTCATCATTCGGAAAATACTTTATGTATTCTTCCTTACTCATTATGAATTGATCTGGTCTTTCCCAATAGCGTTTCCTGATCAATCTTTTTTCTTCTTTAAGCTTTGTGATCTTAACATTCACTTTAGCGGGTTCAAATTCACCAGCCATATTCTCAGTGCGAATAGAAATGTTTTTTAAGCTATCTACTGGAAGAGTAAGAGGCAGATCAACTTTTAATAATAAGGCTTTGTATCCGACTGAAACTTCAGTCTGGCCACTCCTTGTTTCTCCGTTTATATCCGTTACATCTGCATACACTGTATATTCAAAAATCGGATCTAACTTTTTGTCAAGCGTTTTATCAGGAATAGCTTCAAATTCAATTGTAAACTTGCCATCCTTATCAGTTTTTGCTTCACCATGTGTTATTTCCATGCTGTTCGTCGGTGGCTGGGGCCAACGATAAAACATCCATGGATAGGGGAACCTTGCATTTCTTTCAACTCTGTATTTAATAATGGCGCCATCAATATTATTCCCAGCATATGCCTTGGCAAAGCCATTAATCTTTATTTTATCACTTAATTTATATGTGCCTTTTATTTTTTCAAAATCCACATAAAACTTTGGCCGTTTATACTCTTCAACGGAAAAATCTGTTTCTCCTTTTTGATCTTTTGCATAAATGGAAAAATTTCCATTTAACACACCCACTGGTACCTGGAATTTACCAGAGAATGATCCATATTCATTTGTCTTTACCTGTATTGAATCCGCTAACTGATGATTTGCATTTCTGAGATAAACCCAGGTATTATAATCTGCAAGCACTTTGTTCTTGGTTTCCTTGTCAGGAATAACAGCGATACCTTTAAAATAGATCGTTTGACCGGGGCGATAAATGCTGCGATCTGTAAAAAAGAAGATCCTTCTCAGATCAATTGGCTCTGCGTTTTTTTGGTCCGGGTTTCTGTAATAGTAGTAATCACTCAACCACTCTTTCATAAATAGCTTGTCGCCATTATAGTTTATATCCAGTGTGTACGTGTAAGAATAAACGTCTTTTGTTGGATTATTGAGTATGAAATATCCATTTGCGTCTGTTGTATATAATTGCGTTTTTTGCTTTATATATTTTGATTGCTTTGGGTCATACCGCTGCTCCCAAACCTGTACACTTGCAGAGGAAAGCGGTTTTCCCGTTTCACGATGAAGCAGGAAGTGATCATTTAGATTACTTACAAAACTAATATTTGAAACATAAAAGACCCTTGCGCCAATAACAGCTTCCCTGGAAAAATTACCTGATGCTGCAAGTAAAATATATTCGCCCATGGGCAACTCATCTATTTTTATTTCAACCGAATGAGTTTGATAGTCATTTGTGGAGGGAAGAACCTGTTGCCAGTTACGAATGGCTGGCATTTTGAGTAATTGCGCCCATGTTTTTTCATCATAATAATTTAGAATGTCAACAGTCTTCTCATCTGCTTTTACCAGGCGAAGAAAAACTTTATCAAGATTTCGATACTGAATAAGTGATCTGAAAGCTTTGTTTGGTACATTCACTTTCTCCAGGCTGAAATTTAATTCCTTTGCTTCGATCTGCTTTAACAGGTTTATACAGTTGATCTTGCCTTCTGAAGAATCTTTTTGAGTAATCACTTTTTCACATATTTCTTTTGCCTTGACACGGGCATACCGTTGCGTCGTATCGCCAAATGGTTTATAGCTATCTGCATCAGAGTTATATTCTTTAGCTAATAAACACCAGGCCTGTGAAGCCGCTGGTAAATTTTGATATTGACTTACCAAATGCCTTAAAGCCATCCGATACAAAGAATCTTTATCCGGATGTGTCGAATTTTCATGCACAAGCTCCAGTCGCTGAATATCGGCATCCAGTAATGCATCAGGTTTGGTGTCTTTTAAATGAAACGCAAGCAACTGCTGGTAAACAAGCAAAGCTTTATGCTTTAAGGAAAGGGAATCTCTTGTTATGATCTTTTTTGCAATAAAATCACTTGCGGGATCAAATGCCGAGGCCTGGTCGATCTCAAAAGCATAAGCTGGTTTATCAATATCACGTTCATCACTTTTAAAGTACTCCAATGCTCGATGAGCAAGGAGGTCATATAAAGTTGGACGAAGGTGCCGAACATTGCCTTGTAATATTATTTCATCAAATGATCTAAGCCTGGTTTGCTGAAGCAGCTTCTCATTTTTTATTGAAAGCAGGTACAATTCACTGATCTTTTTATGAAAGTCGGAGGCTGTCCATGTTTTTATATCATCTTTTCTGAATTGTTTTGTTTCGGTACGGTCATATAATTGCCACCTGTGTTGCTGAAAATAATTTAAATAAACACCGGCAAGCAAACTTCTGAAAATAGAAGCAACGGGTTCTTTTGCAGTGGCAATTTCATTTTCTATTTCTTTTATTGCTAAACTTTCATTGTCTTCTCTCGTTTCCCTTTGTAACCCGACCATATAAACAACTGCCTTTATGATCTGCGCATCCTGTTTTTCTTTTTTAGCAAGAGCATATATTTTTTTGACTTCAACAAGTGCAGTTTTGGGAAGTTTCTTTTTAGTGATTAGCTCATCTATATTCTTCCATTCCTTCGTATAGGTCTTCACAGGAGTTTGAGAATAGCCATTTGTTATCAAAATGCAAATCAGAATCACCAGCGACGATAAAGTTTTCAATGGTTGCATCAACATGCCGTTAAATTTTTTTTACAAGATAGTACTATCAATGCTTATGAGATGCAGAGAAGAATGATTTTTCATAAGTGGTTACATCATTAATTAATAATTGTTAAACGATAAGTGTTGTTTAGCCTTTAACGTTTTCTTGAGTAGCAATGGCATGACATTGGAATAATTGAATCCAGAACAAAATTGTTCACCTCAAAAAAAGTATATGAAGACAATTTTTACCCTTTTACTTAGCACCATTTTCTCAATTGCTGCAATGGCCTACGACGGTACCCGCCTTACCGTCACCAGTATTAGTAACAACAAAATGTTTGTTGAAGTCGACGGCAGACGATACAATCTTAATGGAAATACTTTTTCCTTAAGTAATATTCGTCCAGGTACGCATAACATAAGAGTGTTGCGTGAACTGAAAAGAAAAACCGGATGGAATTTTGGCAACAACAGAGAGGAAACCATTTACAACATCAAAGCAACATTCAGAGACGGTTATCATTTTGACATTCTGGTTAACCGGTTTGGAAAGGTACTGATCGATGAACGCAGGATTGATCCTAACGATGATTGGTACAATGATGATGATTATGACAGAAACGATGACCGCAACCGCGATCGGGATAATACCTATGATGATGGCGGGAATCACGACGACAGGGATTATGATGAGGACGATCGTGACACGAGGGACGACCGTGACTACAAAGATGACCGTAATAACAATGATCCCCGTTATGACAATAACAACAGCCGGGCAATGAACAATACTGATTTCACCCAGGCAAAAGAAACCCTTCGCAGAGAATGGTTTGAAAACACAAGATTGGAAACAGCAAAGCAGATCATTGACAGGAATTATTTCACAAGTCAGCAGGTTAAGGAAATAGTATTACTGTTCACTTTTGAGAACAATAGGTTGGATATTGCTAAGTATGCATATGGTAAAACAGTTGACAAAGGAAATTATTTCATGCTGAATGATGATTTTACATTCAACAATAATAAAGAAGCATTAAAGGAATATATCCGACAATACCAGTAATAAATAACTAAAACCCATTATATGAAAACAATTTTGACTCTTATCGCTTTCTTTTCAATCTCATCGGTTGCTTTAGCTGGAGAAAAGCATCCATCAGTAACGGTTACTTCAACCGGTGAGTTCAAAATAGTAGTTGATGGCAAGCAATTCAATAACGAGAAAAAGATCTCTTTGAATGGTCTTCAGAAAGGCACACACTATATCGATGTTTGGAAAAAGAAGAAAGGATTATTTGGTAGTAAATACAAGCTTGTTTCATCAAAGCAGTTTGAGTTGGCAAATAAAGATCTTGCTATCGATGTGAATTTCTCAGGTTATATCACGATCGGTAAGCAAGGAAAAGGATGGGATGGTGATAAGTGGTATAAACAGGATAAGGACAAAAAAAGTAATTCGAAAAACAAATAAAATAATTAAACAATCTACCGGGAGTAATTGAAATTGGTTAGAGCGTAGCCCGGTAAACTCTGGCCGGTAACCTTAAAATTTAAAAAAATGAAAACAATTTTGACATTTGCAGCAGGTTTACTGCTCACTTTATCAACTATGGCAGCCGATAGGCCACCATCAGTAACAATTAAATCAAATCGAAATTTTGAAGTAGTTGTAGATGGCAGAACTTATCGTAACGACAACAGCATCCGTCTTGACAGAATGCGTCCAGGCATGCATACGATAAAGGTTTATGAAAGAACCCGCGGATTGTTTGGAAGAGTGCGTCTTGTTTCAGCAAAGAACTTCTTTGTAAGGAATAATGACCTTCGCATCACTGTTAATTATTCAGGATATGTAGATATTGATGAAAAGAGATTAGATAGAAGAGGTCGTGGTTGGGATGATAATGATAGAGACCGGGATCGTAATGACAGGGACTATGGCCGTGGTTTTTAAACCCCTAAAAGGGCTTAGACAAATTTCATAATAGAAACGCCGCTTTCGTTAAGCGGCGTTTTCTCATTAATAAGATTTCAATGAACGGAGTTTTAAAGTCTCCCCTTTAGGGGAGATTTAGAGGGGCTTAATGATCTCTTTCATTCGTTTACCAATATCTGCAGGGCTTTGCACTACATGAATTCCACATTCGGTCATGATCCTCATTTTAGCAGCAGCAGTATCATCAGCACCGCCAACAATAGCACCGGCATGTCCCATACGGCGACCGGGAGGAGCTGTTTGACCAGCGATAAAGCCAACAACCGGTTTTTTATTTCCAGATTCTTTTATCCAATATGCAGCTTCTGCTTCCATACCACCGCCAATTTCACCGATCATTACGATCGCATCAGTGTCCGCATCATTCATAAAAAGTTCAATAGCTTCTTTAGTGGTGGTTCCAATTATCGGGTCACCGCCAATGCCAACCGCGGTTGAAATGCCAAGACCTGCTTTTGCCACCTGGTCAGCCGCTTCATATGTCAGTGTTCCTGATTTTGAAACAATACCAATTCTTCCTTTCTTAAAAACGAATCCTGGCATGATACCCACTTTACATTCATCCGCTGTAATAACACCCGGACAATTCGGCCCAACCAATCTTGCATTTGTTGATCTCAAAAAATTTTTCACTTTTACCATATCCTGCACGGGAATTCCTTCAGTAATGCACACTACAAGACGAACACCCGCTTCAGCTGATTCCATGATAGCATCTGCAGCAAATGCCGGTGGTACAAAAATGATACTCACATCGGCACCAGTA
>DATDCP010000543.1:0-3576 GCA_036524255.1 Chitinophagaceae bacterium | reverse complement strand
AAGGCTTTTTTTGTTTTGGTGAAACAAAAAGGTTAATTGAGTTGACGTGCCAGCACTACAACATTTTTAAATATCTCTTTTTTACCATTAAGGTTAAAGATCTCTGTAAATACGATATAAGAGCCGACAGGCAGCTTTAATTTTTTATCATCCAAACCATCCCATACCCAATAACCCTGCAAGCTAAGAGTTGCATTTTTTACAAGATTCCGAACGGGTCTTCCGTTAGCATCATAAATAGAAATGTTGGCAACGTATCCTGGTTCCGTTGTCTTGTATTGAATAGTGGCAATATCATCACGGCCATCATTATCAGGAGAAAAAACTTTTGGTGTTATTTCAACAGTTGCATTGATACTTTGCAATAATTTATACTGGGAGTTTTTATACGTGGGTGTTCCAAAACCTGCGGTTGATGCTGCGGAATGCCAGTTTGTGGCCTCTTGAGAAATCCCGTCGGGATCAATTCTTTCTAATGATACAGCATTGGGATCCGAGAGTAAAGCAAATTGCCAGTCATCTTTATATTTTACTTCATCAACAATTGCGCCCTGCGAATTTAATAAGATCACATCTCCTTCATCATCTGGAAAAGATGGCAGTGATGAAACAACAAACACTGCGTCGGGATTTTGTACCATATAATCGAAAGAAAGATTAGTAGCATCTTCTGTCACAACAAGGTAATCTCCGGGAAAAACATAAAAAGGTATTGTTGATATTAATTTTGTTGAACTAATAACACCGCTGCTATTTCGGTTTGCGACGTAGAGTTTATTTGCATCAAAAATTTTATTACTCCGATTATAAAACTCGACATAATCATAACCGCCACTCTTAGGGTTAAATAAGATCTCGTTGATCACCATTTCAGTTAAAACGGCATCGGCTGGTAAGCCAACCTTAGTTTTGTTTTTTGAACCAATTGGATTGTTCTTACAGTCTGTTACATTATTTACTGTGATATTATAAACCTTATTTGCCTGCATGGCAGTCGTCAATCTCAATTGAACTTTATCAAATAGCGGAGAAATTGAAATTGCAGATTGAATGCCCAGGCCCCCATCAATAGAATAGTTAGTATTTGTTGCTGCTTTCAAACTATCAACGGGTTCATCAAATACAATAACAATATTGAGGTTATCAATAGCGTAGGCATTTTTTATTGATGGCGCTGATTGATCATTGTTGACAGCATCAACAGAATTTTTTATTCCAGGGCTTCCACCTCTCGTATCTGTACTTGCTTTCCAATTACTGATACCAGAACAAGGATTTTTTGTGTCGATCATTTCCAGCGTCCATCCTCCATCACTCTTTACCGCATTTTGATACCATGATAAGGAATAGCTAACAGCATGGATAGTTAAACCGGTATTACTTTTCAAAAAAAGCTGGTCACCTTCGTTATCAAGTGATGGAAAACTGGTAACGGAGATCACTCTTCCATAAACTTGCATGGCAGCAACAGCGCTGCCGGTGCAAACGATGACAAAACTATCGGGCTGTAAAACAAAATTCGGCATCGGTCCACTTTGACCGGTCGCGTCACCAATTCTCCAGTTTTGAAGATTGACCGGGTTAACAGAAACATTCTTTAATTCGATCCATTCGTTTGATGGTAAACCTATTTGTGGCGTTTGATCAGCCATAATTTCGTCGATCACAACATCATAACGACTCTGCGACAATACATATATAGGAGAGAAAAGCAGGATAAGGAGCAATTTTCTCAAAAGCATCTTTCAAATTAATAAATCCCTCTCAAATAAGCGTTAGTAGCATAATTAAATTCGTTTAATATTTGGGGTGAAAAGTTTGCAAACCTATCTTTGCAACTCGCTATGACAAATAAGAAACATACAAAACGCACAAAGAAACATTCCTGAAGGAAGGTTTACAGCGTTATGTATGTGATCATATAAAAGCTTAAAGCCTTCCAAAACGGAAGGCTTTATTTTTTTTAACCTTGCCTCAATTCCTCTTCGAGGGAGAGGGGTATAAAAACAAAATAAATGAAAGTTGCAGTAGTCGGCGCCACAGGATTGGTAGGCACCAAAATGTTACAAGTTCTTGCAGAAAGGAATTTTCCGGTAACTGAATTAATTCCAGTTGCATCAGAAAGAAGTGTTGGTAAAGAAGTAGAGTTTAAAGGAAAGAAATATAAAGTTGTTAGCATGACAGATGGTATTGCGGCAAAACCAGCCGTTGCAATTTTTTCTGCAGGAGGAAGCACTTCATTAGAATGGGCGCCCAAATTTGCGGAAGCCGGCATTACGGTGATTGATAATTCAAGTGCCTGGAGAATGGATCCGACAAAGCCATTAATTGTTCCCGAGATCAATGCAGATATTTTGACAAAGAATGATAAGATAATTGCGAATCCAAATTGTTCCACTATCCAGATGGTTGTTGCGTTGAATCCTTTGCATAAAAAATATAAAGCAAACAGGATCGTTGTCAGCACTTATCAAAGTGTAACTGGTACAGGTAAAAAAGCTGTTGATCAAATGATGGGCGAAAGGGATAAGGCGGTGAAAGGCTTGAATGGCGACTACGAAATGGCCTATAAATACCGAATTGATCTGAATGTGATTCCGCAAATAGATGTGTTCCTTGATAATGGTTACACAAAAGAGGAAATGAAAATGGTGAACGAAACAAAAAAGATCATGCGGGATGATTCAATCCGAGTGACCGCAACTACAGTACGTATTCCTGTAATGGGCGGCCATAGCGAAGCGTTAAATGTAGAATTTGAAAAAGATTATGATCTTGACGATATAAGATCAATATTACAATCAGCGCCGGGAGTTGTACTGGTAGATGATCCTTCCACTCAACAATATCCTATGCCGATGGATGCACATGAGAGAGATGAAGTGTTTGTAGGTCGTTTACGTCGTGATGAAACGCAGCCTAAGACTTTAAATATGTGGGTGGTGAGTGATAATCTTAGGAAGGGTGCTGCGACGAATGCGGTGCAGATAGCTGAGTTTTTACTTGCGAAAAATTTATTGGGCTAATTTAAAGAAGGACATATCGTTGATTATCTAAATAAATTTTGAAGCAAACCCCTCATACTAGTGTACTAATTTTAGGACATACATCAGTATGGCTATTTCTATATAATGACAAATGCTCACAATACGGTTCTATACTGTGGGGCAACAACAGATTTATATAAACGTATTCAAGAACATAAGAATAAGATCTTCAAAAATACTTTTACACTAATGTATAATGTCGATAAGCTTGTTTACTTTGAAGCTTTCAGTATTGCAGGCGATGCTTTTGAAAGGGAAAAGCAGGTAAAAGCTGGTTCAAGAAAAAAGAAAATTGATTTGATCATAACTATGAATCCTGAATGGAAAGATTTGTCAGAATCATTTAAGTCGAATCAAGTGGAAGAGTTAATTCGAATAAAAAAGCTATTTAAATAGTTGGAGTTTGCTTCGCCCCGGCAAAGTCTTTGTGCAACTAATCTCTTCCGGGGCTCGCAAATAGTTGGAGTTTGCTTCGCCCCGGCAAAGGCTTTGTGCAAGTAATCTCTGACGGGGCTCGCAAGTAGTTGGA
>DATDCP010000542.1:0-7164 GCA_036524255.1 Chitinophagaceae bacterium | reverse complement strand
TTCTTTACATTGAACCTTGCTTATGGTTTTGGATTTTTGAATCGCGGTGAAGAACAAAAAGGCAAAACCAAGTATTGGGAAAACCAGGGACACATGTATGGACGTAAGTGGGGCTATGATTTCTACGCACAATTTTATAAAGGTTACCATCTATACCCTAAAGGACTGGGATCAGCTGATCCCAATTTATATTATTTCCGACCGGATATAAAGTTCAACTTATTTGGTATTGCCCCTTTTCGCATTTTGAATGATAAGAAATTCTCTTACAGAGCTGCCTTTGTACAAAACGAGTGGCAAAAAAGATCAGCCGGATCTTTTTTATTGGGTGCCGAAATATTTTACGGCATCGTGAATGCAGACAGCGCTTTAGTACCTGAATCGATGGCCATGTTATATAAACAACAGGGCATTCATAAGATCCAATTTTTTAAAATAG
The DNA here is from genome assembly GCA_036524255.1 of Chitinophagaceae bacterium. Lineage (GTDB taxonomy): Bacteria > Bacteroidota > Bacteroidia > Chitinophagales > Chitinophagaceae > VBAS01. Next base: position 6,725 of record DATDCP010000542.1, on the reverse strand, counting down.
GACCGGGTGCTGGTTATGCTCATACTCTTGTTTTGTGGCGCCACTTCTTTATAACCGGTTCGCTCCAGGCCAATATGAATCTCGGGTGGGTACGTGAAACAAGTAAATCCAGCAATGAAGACTGCTTCAACTTTACACCAAATTTTTACTATCGTGCTGCCGCAGGATATAACAGCCGGTCGTGGAATGTAAATGTATCATGGGTGAGTAACCGGATGTCCGTCCGGGGAGCATCTTCTGTTGACGGGTATATCGGACGAGTGGGAATTGTAAGAGCAACTCTTGCCCGGCAATTTCAACCGGGACCCAAAGGAAAAAAAATTTTGAGCCCATTAGCTAAAACAGCAACAAAGAAATAAGAATTTCTGTTGTCTAAAATTGTTTTACACTACCACGGGCCATTCTGTTTAACTTGATAAAAGCGTTTGCCATCAAATCGATAGAGTCCTTGTCCGGCACCCCACCACATATTTCCTGACCTATCCTGATACATACTTTGAACACAGCAAGTTAAACCGTCAGCAGATGCAAATACGGTAAACGCTTTTGGATTTGGTAAGGGAACGGAAGGGTCAAATCTCGTGGTGCTGCCCCGCGCTGTAATCCAAATGATACCCGATTGTTCTATAATTATTCCCCAAAATTCAGTTCCGCCTAATCCGTCTTTGGCGGTGTATTCAGTTAAATTTTTTCCATCATATTTACAAATGCCGTTTTTCATAGTAAACCACATATTCCCGGCTTTATCCTGTGCTATGCCTCCTGCATAGTTTTCTCCTAAACCTTCCTTTTCTGCAATATTGGTAATTGTTTTTCCGTCATAGCGAAAAACACCTTTATTCGAAGAAGCAAACCAAATGTTTCCAGTTTTTTCTTCCATAATGCCGGCAACATTGATAGGAGGGAGCTGTTGAAATAATGAAAAACTTTTACCACCATTGCTATCGGCAGATGGGTCATATACAAAAACGCCACCATGTGTGCCTACCCAAATAGTACCTGATCTGTCAACAAGGATGCTTTTTCGACTTATATCTATATGGCTCAGGCCATCGTTTTGATTATAATTTCTAAATGTTTTTCCATCATATTTATATACGCCCTGGTCAGTTCCAAACCAAAGATTTCCACTTTTATCTTCATTAATAGCAAAAACAGAATTGCTATTAAAACCATCAGGATTTGAAAAGTAGGTCAACGTTTTTACATCATACCTCACTACGCCTTCGCCAATGGTACCAAACCATAAATTCCCTTTCGAATCCTGAAAAATGCTTCGGATATATTGACTGATCAAGGTAGTGTCAAAGTCTGGGGCGAAAGAACCTGCTTTAAAGTTCCTTATTACTGTTGGACCTGGTTTGGGAATATTTGTGTCTTTAGCTGTGGTTTTTTTTTCTTGTCCGTTACAGGAAGTACAAATTATGAAAAAGCTAAAAAGTATTATTTTGTTCAATATCGTAATTGTAAATTTTAAATATTTTAAAATTCTGATATGCTTAATGTTTTTAATATTGTCTGTATGACACACAACACATAAGTTTATACCGTTATATTCTAATATCGAAAAAATATAAATTGAATTTTAATATTTTAATCCTGCGCTTTACGTTGGAAAATATCTATTGAAATAAAATATTATAACGAATCCAGGGTCTGATTGTGCGCTGGCTTTTGTTATTTCCGTAACATCAAATTTTTCAAATTAATACTCCCACAAGGAATTTCTTTTTCGCTTATTACTGATGGTGGTGCCGTGCTTTTGTATACTGAAACTCTATAAAAAAGATCTTGCCCTTTCAGGATAAGTCCTGTTTGCAATATGTCACCACCACTACGTGGTCCTTCATTCGTCAGGCTAAGTTTTACAACATAAAAACCACTCGATTCTTTTGGGTTAATAGTTCTTTTTAAAGATGACGGCTTATGAATACTATTATCTAAAAAAGATTTTAAACCTGTCAGACCATAGCCATACAATGGTACTTTATCAATTGTCATTGTGTCGGGAGGAACCAATATTTTAAAGTATTTGCCAGGTGAAGACGGAACCTCATATGAATTTAGAAAGTCAATCTTCAATTCCAGAGGATTATCTGTTTCATTGATTATCCGGGTCCAAAATACAGCATAACCATATTCTTCGCCATTAGGGTCAGTGTATAGTGATCCACCTCTTGGAAAACCGTTTTGAATTATCAGGCGCTTACCGATATAATCAGTATACTCATACTTAGTGTGATATTTTTCATTAGATACGGGTGAAGTGGCTATGTCTTTGGTTTGGGACTTGACATTATCTTTAGATACGTTTGTTTGGCCTTGTCCGCAGGAGGTGTGAAAAACAATCATCAGGAACAAAGTATAAACGTGTGGGTATTTCATAAATTCTTTTTAATTACTTAGGCATTTCAAAAACCTAAAAGCTATTGTACCGGAATAGAATAACATGATCTGATTTGGTTAATATCTTTTAAGGATTCTGGTGTCTATTTTTTTGCTACAATCTTATTTATTGATAAATAATAATTGATAATGATTTTTAAATCAGCAACACATTATTGCTGACCCTCTTTACTTTTAAAGTCTATGATGGTCTTTCCATCATAACGATACACACCACCACCAGAACCAAACCAAATATTTCCTTTCGCATCTTCTAAAATCCCCAAAAGCATTACTGATTGTGACATTATTTCGGTGACAGTTGGCTCATTACTGTACAAGGACTTTGCATCATAACGCAAAAGTGCCCAGACCCAAACGTTCCCATTATTTACAGCACCAGTAGTCCAGATGTTTCCTTTTTTATCTTCGATGATACCATAAGCCATACTCTGCGATACGTTTGTAAAGGTACTGCCGTCATATCGCCAAAGACCATCAACGTCACCGAACCAAATATTTCCTTTTCTATCTTCGATTATTGACCAAACGTTATTAAACGCCTTGCCATCTTTGTTTTTTAAAATGGTAAATGTTTTTCCATCATAAACGAACATGTTTTCTCCTTGTGCACCAAACCAAAGCTTGCCGGTTTTGTCTTCAAGTAGTAAACGAATACTGTTACTGGGAAATCCATCTTTTGTGGTAAGATTTCGAAAAGATTTCCCATCGTAAAGGCTTGATCCGACCCAGACATTACCTGCTCTATCTTCATAAATATGAAGAGCCAGATTACTGGCAAGCCCATCCTTTTTTGTAAAATGCTGAAAAGATTTCCCATTGTAATAATAAACACCTGAATCTTTGGAAGCGAACCAAAGATTTCCTTTCCGGTCTTCCAGCACATCCCAGAAGCTGGAAAAGCGGGGTGAACTTATTTTACTTGTTAGATTGGTAAAAGTTGTTCCATCGTATCGAAACACGGCTAAGTAAGAAGCAATCAAAATGTCTCCGTTCCTGGCTTGCTTTACATTCCTAACCATACTCATAGGCACCATAGAGGTGTCCGCCTTTTTAAGTTGAGACTCGGAGTATAGTCCTTTACTGATATTATCTTGTGGTGGGTTTGTTTGGTTTTGTCCACAGGCGGTGTGAAAAACAAACACCAGGAACAAAGTATAAACGTGTGTGTATTTCATAATTTCTTTTAATTACTTAAAAATTTCAAAAACCTAAAAGATTTTGTACCGAAATATAATAACATGATGTGATTTGGTTAATATCTTTTATGGATTCAGATGTCTATTTTTTTGCTACAATCTTTATTTATTGATTATTAATAATTGACAAATGATTTCAAAATCAGCAATACACATTATTGCTGACCCTCTTTACTTTTAAAGTCTGTAAAGGTCTTTCCATCATAACGATACACTCCACCTGCAGACCCAATCCAAATACTTCCATCGTTAGCTTCCAATATTCCCATAAAATCCATTATTCCCCCTGACTTAATTTCTGTAACTGTGGGCATTTTATTGTACAAGGACTTTGCATCATAACGGGAAATGGCCCAGACCTTCCCAATCGGAGGATTTACTACACCAGCAGTCCAGATGTTTCCTTTTTTATCTTCGATTATTCCATAAGCCCCCCTCTGCGACACCTTAGTAAAGGTACCGGAGCCTGTCCTGAGCGCAGCCGAAGGGTCATAGCGCCAAAGACCATTATTGTCACCGAACCAAATATTTCCTTTTTTATCTTCGATTATTGACCAAACGTTGTTAAACGCATTGCCATCTTTGTCTTTTAAAACGGTAAATGTTTTTCCATCATAAACGAACATATTTCCTATTTGCGCACCAAACCAAAACTTGCCGGTTTTGTCTTCAATGATTGTAGTAATATTATCGGAAGATCCTTCTATAGTTGTAAAATTTCGAAAAGATTTCCCATCGTAACGGCTTACTCCACCTCCTTCAGTGCCGAACCAAATAATGCCGGCTTTATCTTCGTAAATACACATAACCGCATTATTGGCAAGTCCCTCCCTGGTTGTAAAATGCTGAAAGGATTTCCCATTGTAATAATAAACGCCTGAATCAAGAGAAGCGAACCAAAGATTTCCCCGTCGATCTTCCAGAACATCCCAAAATCTGTGCAAACCTATTTTACTAATCGTGAGATTAGTAAACGATTTTCCATCGTAGCGAAAAACACCACCCCATGTTGCAGCAATCAAAATGTTTCCGTTTCTATCTTGCTTTACATTCCGAACCTGACTCATAGGCACCTTGGAGGTAGCCAACTCTTTAAATTGAGACTCGGAGTATCCATTGTACTTCATATTATCGTGTGGTGGGTTTGTTTGGTTTTGCCCTCCAGAGGAGGTGTTACAAACAAGCATCAAGAACAAAGTATATAGGTGTGCATATTTCATACTACAGAAATAATATTGATTAATAATAATTGACAAATGATTTCAAAATCAGCAACAAACCAAGCCTAATTTTGTGCGTTCGTACTTATAGTTAATATTTTCTTTCAAAAGAACTGCCATTGAAACGATACACACCATTGGGACCTCCGCCAAACCACAATTCACCTGTTTTGCTTTTGTAAATAATCCAAATAAAGTCACCATCGAGACCATCTTTTTTGGTAAAATTTTTCACGGAATTGCCATCATATCTCCATACACCAGATTCTACAGTCCCAAACCAAATGTTCCCTGAAGCATCCTCTCCAATGGAAAAAACTCTGTCCAGGGAATTAGCTTTGGTGTCTTCTTTTCTTAATTGATGTTGTTTTGTAAAATGGATGAATTCTTTACCATCATATTTTAATACTCCGATGCCCCCAATTGTACTGCCACCAGAATTATTTCCAATCCATAGATTTCCTTTGCTGTCTTCCATTATGCTTCGAATATGCAAAGATTCGGTTGTGCCATTTAATCCTAATGAGTCATCATTATACATTTTAAATTGCTTACCATCATGCCCAATCAATGCACCATAAGTTCCAAACCAAACCATTCCATTTTTACTTTTTACAAAAGCTGTTGAAATTGAATAGCTGTTTCCCTCTCCTGATTTTGGTTTTATTGGGAAGCTGCGGTAATAAAGATTTTTTCCGTCATATTGATACACTCCCGGATCCCCTTCAAGTTTATTGTAACCAACAGTTTCATCGCCTTTAAACCAAAGGTCACTTCCAGTTAATTTCCATTCGTTTATTGAATCATAATTTCTTTCTTTGTATATAGTCATTTTTTTACCATCATAAATACTTAATCCTTTGCCACATTCAAACCAGATGATGCCATTTTTATCTTCATAAATACTCCTTACCTGGTTGTCACTTAATCCGTTTTCTATTGTGAAATATTGGAGCTTCCCATTATGAAGTAAACACACTCCTTCGTTATAACTACCAAACCAAATATTTCCTTTACTATCTTCTAAAATTGAACGAACTGCTGATGTGTATTTCAACCTTGTAGTGTCAATTTTACTTTCAATGGATTGAGTATTATTTTTAGCCTGTACTATCTCCTTATTTGATTGACCTTGACTATTGCAAGAGATTGTTACAGCAATAAAAAATGTGCAGCAAAGGATAAATATGTTTTGCCTATCTGATTTTACTTTCATTCTGCCGGTATTTTTTTGCAGGACGCACAATATTTAAAATGCCCTACATCAATCTTTAAATTTATCATTGATGTTTTTTAAAAACAGTTCATAGTAATCCGACTCAATTTTTAAACCATTAAATTTTGCTGAAGCTAATTCTGCCTTAGCCTTTTTCAATTCCTTTTTCAATTTCTTAGAAAGCTTCTTATTCACTTCACCATTATCACGCATTTGCAATAAAGTTTTATTACAATAATCCCGCATAGCCACCAAATAAGTAAACTCATGCGAAACGTTGTGATAAGGCGACGTAGAGTTATAAATCGTTCCATCCTCGATTGCTTTAGCAAGTCCCGCTTTGGTTGGGCCGTTAGGTTCGGGCTTGATAACAACTTTAGCTTTTACCGAATCCATAGTTCCTACATAAACGGAATCTGTACTGCTTTGCCCGGAGCAAAAAAATCCTGTTGCCACCATCATCAGTATCATTATACTTTTTTTCATATTTTTTATTTTTTTTCAGCTTGCGCACAAGAAATCATCTCCGCCACCTGCGGTAATTTTTAAACAATGCATGAATGTTAACCTGAGTTCTCAACATCCCCCCTTGCTGGGTATGGCATAGATCACGTTGCCTGAAAAAAATACAGCGAAGGCCTTATCTTCTACAGCAGGAAGTAATAATTTCCATGTTTTTCCCTT
>DATDCP010000541.1:0-2270 GCA_036524255.1 Chitinophagaceae bacterium | reverse complement strand
TTATATCAATAATTTGTTACAAAACGGTGCATTCTTTATTTTCAACCTTCAAATATCGCTTAAGGACACAAAACACAACACATGAAGAAGATATTATTTATTGCAATTTCATTTTTATTAGTTACAAACGGGTTTTCACAGATCGAAGATTCAATCATGATCAAAAAAATTTCCGATGATATTTTAACTAACGGAAAGGCTTATGATAATCTTCGCCACCTGACAAAAAAGATCGGCGGTCGACTCGCAGGTTCACCGCAAATGACAATGGCAGAGCAATGGGGGGAACAGGTAATGAGATCAAGCGGAGCAGATAAGGTCATTATGCAGGAATGTAAAGTTCCACATTGGGTAAGAGGAGGTGAAGACAAAGCAGAAGTGACAGGAGGTAAAAAATTAGATGTGGTTGCTCTTGGTAACTCAATGGGAAGCGGAAAAAAAGGAGTTAAAGCTGAGGTATTGCTTGTAAATTCTTATGATGAGCTGGAAAAGAAAAGAGATGTAGTGAAGGATAAAATTGTTTTTTATAATTATAAATTCAATCCTACTTATATACAAACCTTTCGTTCTTATGGCGATGCTTCACAATATCGGGGCGGCGGTCCCAGCAGGGCTGCAAAATATGGAGCAAAGGCAGTGATCGTAAGAAGCATGAGTCACAGTACTGATAATAATCCGCATACGGGGGCTACAAGATATATTGACTCGTTCGCAAAAATTCCTGCAGTGGCCATTGGTTTACATGATGCCGATTGGCTAAGCGAAGAACTGCAAAAAGGGAAAGTAAGCGTACAGATCAAAACCAATGGACATTTTCTTGACAGCGCCATCGGGCATAATGTTATTGGTGAATTAACAGGCTCAGAATTTCCCAATGAAATAATAACTGTCGGTGGTCACCTTGATAGCTGGGATAATTGCGAAGGTGCACATGATGATGGTGCAGGTTGTGTGCAGACGATCGAAATATTAAGAGCATTTAAAGCGATCGGTTATAAGCCAAAGCGAACAATTCGTTTTGTTTTATTTGCCAATGAAGAAAATGGTTTGCGTGGCGGTAATAAATATGCTGAAGAAGCAAGAACAAAAAATTCCACAGGATCCGGTGGAGAGAAACACATTTTTGCATTGGAAAGTGATGCTGGTGGATTTACACCAAGAGCATTCGGATTTACTATGAGTGAGGAGCAGTTTCAAAAAGTGTTACAATGGAAACCATTGATCGCACCTTATGGTTGCAGTGAATTCAATCGTGGTGGCGGCGGTGCTGATATCGGTCCGCTCAGAAGAGCATTTCCAACAACGGCATTAGCCGGTTTATCTCCCGATTCACAACGTTACTTTGATATTCATCATGCAAGAAATGATGTATTTGAAAATGTAAATAAACGTGAGTTAGAACTTGGGGCAATTAATATGGCTGCGTTGATCTATTTGATCGACAAGTATGGATTGTAGAAAATGAAATTTTACTTGAGCACCTCTTGAATTACTATTAAGCTTTCGTTGTGTCACTCACTTGTACTTTCCGTAATTTTATTCAGCTTTTTATTTCTCGCAGCGATCGCAATGAGGCGGCGACGCTACGTGTGTTTTCTTTGCGAACGCTGCGTGAAATTTATTGAAGCAAATTTTTGATTGATGTAGCTACAGATGAAAAAGGAAATGTCTTGACTACCTTTTGCATCTGTTTTTTTATTTCTGCAGTACCAAGATTTCCAATACTTCCTTCATGTGTATGATGAACTGAAGTATCGGATTTAAAATTGCCGGCTTCAATATCTAGTCCGATTTTTTTATAAGCATCTCGGAAAGGCATTCCTGTATTTACAAGTTTATTCACTTCTTCCACACTAAACAAGTATTTGTATTTTTCATCAGCAAGTATATCTTTTTTGATCTCAATATTACTCAGCATCATACCAGCCATTTCAATACAATCTTTCAGGGTCGTGAATGCAGGAAACAAATGCTCTTTCAATAATTGAAGATCGCGATGATAACCCGAAGGAAGATTTGTGGTCATCATTGTTATTTCATTTGGCAAAGACTTTACTCTATTGCAATATGACCGTATAAGTTCAAATACATCAGGATTTTTTTTATGCGGCATGATACTGCTGCCTGTTGTCAATTCAGTAGGAAATGAAATAAAACCAAAGTTTTGATTCAGGTACAAACAAGCATCCATGCTGAGCTTACTCAATGTGTCCGCAATATTTGCTAAAGACTGTGCAACAATTCTTTCAGCTTTTCCCCTTCCCATTTGT
>DATDCP010000540.1:0-14300 GCA_036524255.1 Chitinophagaceae bacterium | reverse complement strand
TTGGATAAAGTAATGAGGGGCATTGATATGAAAAATGTGGTACTGGAAACGGATGCTCCTTATTTGGCGCCTGTTCCGTTTAGGGGGAAGAGAAATGAATGCAGTTATTTAAAATATGTAGTTGAAAAATTGTCCGAAATAAAAAATATTGCAAAAGAAGAGGTCGCAAACATTACCACTAAGAATGCGAAAGAATTATTCAACATCTGAAATGCTACCTGTATTTTTGCCGCCCCGGAGACCTGCTCGAGTGGTTGAAGAGGCACGCCTGGAAAGTGTGTATACGGGAAACCGTATCGAGGGTTCGAATCCCTCGGTCTCCGCAAAGTATAATTACAGATCTTAAATAGTCAGACAAAAAGAAAAGAATTCTAATTACTTCGTCGTATTCCCCTTTTCAGCAACAAATCCATTTTTTTCGATTTTACCCGAATTGGTTAATGTATTTCTCTCAAAACTATGCTTTGCTCGTACAATGTCTTTATAGAATATGAGCGTTGAAGAAGGATTACAGTTAGAAAAATTATTAGAAAAGATATTTGATACTTGTACGCCAGTCAATGTAATTAATGGGTCAGCAACGTTACAATTACTGAGTTTGTTATGACTAAAAGTTAAGTTAGGCCCAAGTGTGCTTTCATCACTTCCACCACGATATACATTTAGTAATGTTCCGTTCTGCGAATTAAAATTGTTATGCCTGATGATGATCTTTTCAGCGTTATAATAACCTTTATTATCTTCTTCATTTTTCATAGAAAAGAAATTACAGTTATTATTGGTAAATGAATTGTTGTTTATTACGATACTATCGGCCGTCATGGATTTGAATGCCTGAAAAATTGTTTGGCATCCGACACCGCTGTCAAAGTTTTGTAATGAACAATTATTTATGGTGAGATTATAATGATCGCTGTATCCATTGCTATCGCTGGAAATAAAATGCGTGGCTTTAACATTCTTTCCGTCAATATTGATACTGTTTAAAATCAGGTTTCCTTTTCCTGAAAGAATAAAAACACTTAAAATGTTTTCGGTTTCAAATATTATTGGGTTCTTCTTATCACTTTTAAATTGAACGGTTTTGGAAATAACGAACGGTTCATTGATCTTATATTCCTTTCCCGTCAGTTGTATAATCACATCTTCGTTTCTTTCTAATTGTTTATAAACTTCATCCCCTGTCGAACAATTTATAATTATTGGTTTCTTGCTAGCTGCAATAGAATATTTTTTAAACCAATTTGCTCCGCTGTTTGTATAAACTTGTTTTTCAGCGATAGGAATATTACTTACAGATGATGACAAAATTGTTTTCGTGAATCCATCGGTCAGAGATTGATTTATTTTATTACTCACCTTGTTGTTTGTGAAATGAAATCCTTTAATATCATCATATGCATTATAAATGGCACTATCACGGGTATTATAAAATGCATTATTGGAAAAATTTACATTATCCGGTGACAACGTCCGTTCAGCATCACTTCCTTCGCAAAGACTGATCGGGGAACTTTCATAAAAGGTATTATCTACAATCTCTGCATTTGTTACCTGTACATACCGGGTTGGCGGTGAGTTAGGAACTCCATTCATAATGACAAGTGGTGAACGAAAATCAGTCCCCCGGCATTTATAAAAAATATTATTACTTACGTGCTGCCCTTTATTAATAACACGTACGCCGCCGCTACCCACTTTATCATTGCCAAGAAAATAATTGTTCATAACAATATTGTTATCACCATGACGGAGAACAACAGATCCCTGGCTTTCTTTAAAAACATTTCCTTTTACTTCATTTGCACAGGATTTAATCGAGATGATCTCAGCCTCCCCGTCGCAGTCTTCAAAAAAATTGGCATTGATACGGGTATTAGAATTAAACTGGCAATGCTGTGAAATACCTACACGGATTATTTCTCCTCCGTTGGATGCAAGTGGCAGTCTTCTGCCGAAATAATTATGATCAATTGAATGAAAGTTCTCGCGGCTTCTCTCATCATCTAAAATAACTGCAAGCAGCACACCCATGTTCTTTTTGTCAATAAAACTGCAATGATCTAAACGATTTTTCTTCCCATAAAATGTCACCCAATTATTTTCATCCATCCTTTTGGGATTATTAAAATCATTGATGACCGTGTTGGTGAGGCGGCAATCGTTTGCAAGGTGTTTGTTATCTGTTCGGAATGTAATGACCGCATCCTTCCCAGCATAGCCATTAGTGAAATATAAGCCATCAACAATTATGTCTTGACCACCAATTTTTAATTTTGAATTACCTGTAATTAAAACTTTGCCGGGAGTTTGTGCTTTAATTACTACCGGCTTTTCTTTTGAACCTATACAATCAAGGCTGATCGTTACATTTTTCCATTCGCCATTTTTCAAAATGATTGTATCGCCGGGCTTTGCATTTTTATTTGCGCTATTCAGTTCCTCGATATTTTTTACGGTAATTATATTTGAATAACTCAGCAAGTAGAGAGAAAGAAAAAAACTCAGGATCATCAACCGGGTCATAAATTTTATTTAAAACGATTATTTTTAGGAATTAACCGTTGTGAAGACTCGCGGACAAATAATTTGGTTTTTAATACTTCGTCCACATCACTCATGTCTTTATCCTGGTGAACGGTTTCTATAAAAAGTTTTGCAGCAAGTTTTCCCAATTCAAAACAAGGTTGTTCAACACTGGAAATTTGTGGTGTAACCAAACTTGTTACCGGTTCATTATTGAAACCTACGAGCCCGATATCATGGGGCATTGTTAATCCTTTTTCTTTGATGGCTAACATTGCGCCGATTGCCATACGGTCGCTAATAGTAAAAATGGCATCTGGTCTTTTTTTCATTGACAATAATTCTTTCGTAGCGATATATGCATAATGCTGATCAAAATCACAATAGATAATAAGGTTTTCATCGGCCGGCATTTTATATTTCTTCAATGCTTTAAGATATCCATTCATTCGTTGATTACTTATGTCAAGATTTTTAGGTCCTGCCAGTATAGCTATACGTTTATATCCTTGTTGTATCAAATGTTCGGTTGCCTGCCAGCCGCCATCTTCATTGTCGATCCGAACTCCCGGTGCTTTTAAAAAAGGAGTCACCCGGTCAAAGACCACCATTGGCATTTTTTTATCTTGAATTTTTTTCAGGTGATCAAAAACTTTAGTTTCACTTGACACAGAAATGATAAAGCCATCCACAAGACTATCAAGTAATCTTTTTGTATTTACAATTTCTCTCCCAAAAGATTCATTACTCTGGCAAACCATAACTGTATAGCCTGCTTCAAGCGCCACTTCATCGATACCTTTTACCATTGTTGATAGAACATAATCGAGGTTAGGAACAATAACTCCTATATTATGTGTCTGCTTTCTTTTTAAACTTAACGCCAACAGGTTGGGTTGATAATTTAATTCTTCAGCCAATGCCTGCACTGTTCTTCTTGTGTCGGCACTTACATCATGAGCATTCCTTAATGCACGGGAAACAGTAGAAATAGAAACATTTAATTTCCTGGCAATATCTTTTATGGTTGCAGCTCGTTCCATTTTTTCAGTTTGGTAAAGCTAAAGGAAACTTTGTTTCGGAAATTCCGGTAGCGTTACCGGTAACGTTATCGTATGCAAAAGATTAGACAACGCTCATCTAATTTGTTATTATAATAGATATTATTCAATGATTTGATACATCTTTTATAAATGTTTCAGCACCTTCATTCCCCACCTCCGCTAAAAATCAACTTAATATTACACACGAACTGCTGTATGAAACTTTACTACCTGCAATTGACGATATATTTGATCCTTTTTCCTGTGCTCATTCAGGCACAGCATCCTGTAACTTTTTTTACTAAAAGTGAAGCATCCCAAATACGTAATAGTATATCTAAATATCCTCTCAGCCTTAATTCATACAATGAATTGAAGAGGGAAGTGGAAGAATGGGTTAATAAAGATGTAGATGTTCCAGTACCCAAAGACCCTGCCGGTGGTTATACTCATGAAAAGCATAAGGCAAACTACATGCTAATGTTTAACAGTGGGATTTTATACAATCTTACCGGCGATAATAAATATGCGGCCCTGGTTAAACAATTGTTTTTAAAATATGCAAAGCTGAATCCCACATTATCCAAGCATCCCGAATCAGTCGGGAGCCTTACAGGTCATTTGTTTTGGCAAGCATTAAATGATGCAAACTGGCTTGTATACGCAGGAATGGCTTATGATCTTATTTATAATTCACTTTCACCCGAAGAGAGGAAGACGATCACAGATGGAGCTTTTAAACCCGAAATTGATCATCTTATAAAAGGAGTTGGTAACAATTGGTTTAACTGGATCCATAATCATGGTGTGTGGGCTTGTGCTGGTGTCGGCATCGTGGGCATAGCTACAGATAATAAAGAATATGTTGACATGGCATTGTATGGTTCTAACAAAGATGGTAAGGCTGGTTTGTTTGCCCAAATGGAAGGATTGTTTGCACCCGATGGTTATTATACAGAAGGACCTTATTATGTCAGGTATGCCATTCTTCCTTATTATCTTTTTGCAAATGCATTAAAGAATGCAAGACCTGAGTTAAAAGTTTTTCAATACCGTGATAAGATATTACAAAAAGCTTTGTTATCTGGTCTGCAGTTAACAAACCTCAATGGTGCTTTTTACCCGTTAAATGATGCACTGAAAGAAAAGGATTATACAAGCAATGAGCTGATAACTGCAGTGGATGTAGCATGGGGTGTTTATGGAAAAGACGAAGGCTTGCTTGTTGTTGCAAACAAACAAAATAAAATATTATTAAATAAAGGAGGCATTTCCATTGCAGCAGCCATTGCTGGGTCTAAAAATATTCCTGCTTATTATCCTTATAAGGCTGTTGAATATGTTGATGGCGTAAAAGGGGATGAAGGGGGAATAAGTGTATTAAGAAATGGAAAAGGAAAAGATCTTACTTCATTAATTTATAAGTACACATCACATGGTCTTTCACATGGACATTTTGACAAGCTGAATATTAATTTATATGATAAAGGGAATGAGATATTGACTGATTATGGAGCTGTACGTTTTATCAGTGTTGAACAAAAATTTGGCGGCCGGTATTTACCTGAAAATAAAACTTACGCTGCTCAAACCATTGCACATAACACATTAGTGCTTGACGAAGAAAGTCATTTTAATGGCAAGGAAGCTGAAAGTCGAAAGCATCATTCTGAAAAACTTTTCAGCAGTATTGATAACTCAAATGTGCAGGTAGTTGCTGCACGGGAAAAGAATGCTTATAAAGATGTGCAGTTAGAAAGATCTGTTTATTTGTTGCATTTGCCAGGTGGCAAGAAAATAATTGTTGATCTCTTTAATGCAATTGCTTCGAAACAAACGCAGTTTGATCTTCCTTTTCAATATAGTGGACAGTTAATAAATACTTCTTTCAAATATCAACCGGCGACAAAGACACAGGAAACTTTGGGTAAAAAGAATGGTTACCAGTTTTTATGGAAAGAAGCAGAGGCATTTGTAAAAGATACGATTACTCAATTTACTTTTTTAAATAACAGGACATACTACACTATTTCTTCCATGGTTGAAGATAGTGCCTCGCTTTTTTTTACTCGTATCGGTGCCAATGATCCAAATTTCAATCTTCGGCGTGAAACTGCTTATATAATTCGTAAGGAAGGACAGAAGCAAGTTTTTCTGAATGTCATCGAGATACATGGAAGTTATGATCCTATAGTTGAATATTCTGCGAACACATATCCTTCTGTGGAAGATATCAAACTATTGGAGAATGATGAATATACCGTTGCTGAAATTACGATCAGTGGGAAAAAGCTTACGATAGCGCAAAGCAATAAAATATTTACAAGGGACACAAAACATATGGCAAAAGGAATTAGCTGGACCGGGCCTTTTACGGTTCTGTACGATAATAAAATTTTGAAATAACTACTAATACGTTTTTATGGATTCAACTGATGTAAAAAATATTTTCATCGAAGACGACCAGGTATCCTGGGAGGAAATAGATCCCGGCGTTAAAAGAAAGATCATGGCATATAATGATGACCTGATGATGGTAAAAGTCCAGTTTGATAAAGGAGGGGTTGGCTCGCCCCATCATCACTCTCATTCACAGATCAGTCATGTGGAAAGTGGGCAATTTGAAATAGAGATAAATGGCAGTAAAAAAATTCTTGCAGCAGGCGACGCTTTTTATGTGCCGCCGAATGTGATGCATGGTGCTGTTTGTTTAGAGGCCGGAACCCTTATCGATGTTTTTAGCCCTATGCGTGAGGATTTTATTGAAGATAAACGATAGTATAAAAATTTAACTCTGCTTAATTCACAATAAACAAAATCAAACTGCAATATGAGACCTTTATTTATTCATTGCATCAGGAGATCGGTAGCTAGTAAGTGGTCATTTCAGATCCTGCTGCTGCTTATTTTAAATCTCCTCAGTTCTTCTCTTTTGGCTCAATCCCAAAAAGTAGAAGGAGTGGTATCAGATTCAAAAGGTGTTCCTTTATTGGGAGTAACGGTTGGCGTCAAAGGTGGTAACGCAATTACCACAACGGATAACAAAGGAAGGTTTTCGATTCTTGCCAGCCCGGGGTCGATACTTGCATTTTCATCTGCCAGTTTTTTACCTAAAGAAGAAACTGTTGATGCAAGATCTGTTATCAATATATCTCTCTCGGAAAACACACAGGCTCTTGAAAATGTGGTGGTCATTGGTTACGGAACTCAAAGGAAAGTAAATCTCAGTGGAGCCGTTGCACAAATAAACGGTAAAGATCTTGAGAATCGACCAGTACCAAATCTGACAAGTGCTTTGCAGGGCATGACGCCGGGATTAACTGTGATCCGTGGTAGTGGTGAGCCAGGCAGCGAAGGCTATAATATAAGGATACGCGGATTTACATCTGCAAATGCTGCATCAGCTCTCGTACTTGTTGATGGAGTTGAGCAAGACATAAACCTTATCGATCCTAATGATGTTCAATCAATATCAGTTTTGAAAGATGCATCAGCTTCGGCTATCTATGGAGCAAGAGCAGCTGCAGGTGTTATCCTTGTTACAACCAAACAAGGTACTGCGGGAAAAACAAGGATCAATGCTACCGGTTATTATGGAGTAAATATTACGGCACGCCGGCCTGAAAGGCTTAATTCATGGGATGAACAGTTGCTGATCGATGAAGCTCGTTTTAATGCAACAGGTGCAAGGGAATATTCAGAAGAACAATATGAGTGGTTGCGCAATCCTAATTTTTCTTATCGTCCCAATCCAACTGCGGATCGCTGGGAATATTATGGAAATAATAATTGGGTAAAAGAAGGAATGGATGAGATCAATCATCAGCAGAGTTATTCCATTTCTATTGGAGGTGGTGAGCAAAAGCTGAACTACCAGGTATTTGGAAGCTATTATAAAAGAGATGGTGTGTTGCGTTTTGGTCCCGATGATAATTCACGATACAATCTCAAGGTAAACGTGAATGCGGAGCCAAGTAAATATCTAAGCATTAAATTAACTGCTGGTTATATCGGTTCATTTACAAATGAAAACTCTTATGGCACCGATCAGATCATAAACCGGCTTTATCGTAGCCGCACACGGCAAAATCTTTATACGCCTGCTGAAGATATAACAGGACAGCCTTATAATGGAGACCTACAGATCAATGCTGTTGATATTGAAAAAAATGCCGGTAAGGAAGAACGCAATTATGAAACTTTTACTGGTAAACTGAATCTGCAAGTAAAAAATGTAATTAAAGGATTAACGCTTGATGTGATCGGCTGGAGAAATCAGAATTATTATGAAATGGAAAATAAGAGCAGAACTCTTATTTGGTATGGACGCACCACTAACACAGTAAGATTTAGTGTTAACCAACCTAATTCATATACACAAACCCGGAACAAAGCTTATCAAAATAACCTGCAGGGATTTTTGACCTATAACTTTAAAGTCAAAGAACACGCATTCACGTTAATGCAAGGCGGCTCTTATGAAGAATATCGCAAAGATGAATTCACTGCTTCTGCACAGAACATGATCACAAATGATTTCTTTAGTTTCAATTTTGCTGATCCATTGACAAAGACAAGCAGAGATGTGATCCAGACATGGGCACTTTCTTCAGCATTTGGAAGATTAAATTACAGTTTTAAAGACAGGTATTTGTTTGAAGCTTCTTATCGCTATGATGGAAGTTCACGTCTTGCACCTGAAAATCGGTGGCAACTTTTCCCTTCTTTCTCTGCCGCATGGAAAGTAAGTGATGAAAATTTTATGACATCAATTAATTTCATCAATAATTTAAAGTTGAGAGCATCATGGGGACAATTGGGTAATAGTGCTGCTATTGGCTTGTATGATTTTATTCCTTTGCTAACAAGTGGAAACACTCTCACATTTAACGGCGTTCGCACAAATTATATTTTCCAGAATCAGCTGGCCTCTCCTGATGTAACCTGGGAAACCGTTCAGCAATTCAATATTGGTATCGATCTTGGCTTTCTTCGCAACAGGCTTACAGTAACGGCAGATTATTATGTCAAAAAGAATAAAGACATGCTGGCAACATTGGATGTGCCGAATATTATGGGTGTGAATGTTGGTTTTGTAAATGTGGGGGAATTAGAAAGTTGGGGAACAGAGCTTGATCTAAGATGGCGTGATAAAGCTGGAAAATTGAATTATAATATTGGTTTCAATATTTCTGATAACCAAAATAAAGTAGTGAAATATGATGGAAAAAATTCAATTGGATCTGGAGGTGTGGTGCCAATAATGGAAGGGTATGCTTTGAACACAGTTTGGGGTTACAAAACTGCTGGTTATTTCCAATCACAGGCTGAGGCCAATGACTACAAAGCAAAAGTTACTTATCCTTTCTTTTCTAATGTTGCTGCAGGCGACATGAAATATCTTGACTTGAATGGCGATGGTGTTATTACAGGTGGTGACGGCACTCCTGAAAAACCTGGCGATCTTGTTTATCTCGGAACTACAAATGCAAGGTATACGTATGGTTTTGACATCGGAGCTGACTGGAAAGGTTTTGATTTTTCAATTTTCTTCCAGGGGGCGATGCAAAGAAAGTTTTTAATAGCGGAAGAAACATTGTCGCCGATATTGGGTACAGCTGATATGCCATGGTCAATTCACATGGATCATTGGACTCCAACTACCCCGAATGGATTTTTTCCAAGAATGTATCAAACAAGTGCACACAATTTCAGGCCATCAGATAAATGGGCGCAGAATGGAAGTTATATCCGATTGAAAAATGTTCAGATCGGTTATAAGCTTCCAATAAAAAATAAGAATATAAGAGAAATAAAAATTTATGTTTCTGGCCAGGATCTGTGGGAATCAACTAAAGTTTTAAAAGTGTTCGACCCCGAAGTTGGAAATAATGTTAGCGCCACAACTTATCCATTCTATCGCACTGTAGCATTTGGTCTTAATGTTTCACTCTAATTAAACTACTAAAATGAAAAAGACAAAGCAATTAACTATCTATATTCTTATTGCAACACTGTTATTTAGTGGATGCAAAAAAATAGATCGTTTTCCTGAAACCGAGTTCAGCGATGCGGATTTTTGGAACACGGAAAATGATCTTATCAATGCAGCGAATCGTCTTTACCAGGAGCTGGATGGAGATTGGATCGATAATCGTGCTGATGATGCAGTGAACCAGGGCGGGCCTAATGAGATCAGTACAGGTAATAGATCAATCCCTAATACAAGCGGTGATTGGAATGACCGCTATGATGAAATATTTACTGCAAATAATATTGTAGAAAAAGCACCGAGAGCAAAAGTTACTGACCCGATCAAAAATCGCTATATAGCAGAAGCAAGATTTTTCAGAGCCTATGCATATTTCAAGTTATTAAAAATTTATGGTGATGTCCCATTGGTATTAAAAACACTTAATGTGAGTTCACCAGAGCTTTATATGGGTCGTACTCCACGTGCAGAATTAATACAAGCGATCTACAATGATCTTGATTTCGCAGCTATATGGTTACCCAAAAGAGCTGACCTTCCCGCTGCACAGTATGGAAGAGTTACAAGAAGTGCCGCATGGGCATTAAAAGCCAGGGCCGGGCTTTATGAAGGAACAAGAGCAAAATTTCATAATATAACTGGGATCAACTGGCAAAACCATTTGACCATTGCAATTGCTGCCGCACAAAGTGTAATGGCTGAAGGGCACACGTTGTATGCAAACTATGGTAACCTCTTTACGCAAACCGGTGAAGGGCCAACAAATACTGAGAATATATTTGTAAAAATTTATGGGGTCAGCAATGCAAACGTGATCGTAGCACATAACAATTCAAGAGATCTTGAAAATGGCCGCATGGCGCCAACACGTAATTTGCTTCGTCAATATTTATATAGTGATGGGCTGCCTGCATGGAAAGTTGATAATACTCCATCAACAACGCAATCTCCACTTTTTGTAAATGAAGGAACTGAGCCAAGCTATAATACAATTCTTGATAACAGGGATCCGCGTGTTGCATTTACTTTTTTCAGATCAGGCGATGTTGCCTACCAGGGGCCATGGGTTCCTAAAACTTCGTTGGGTTCAAGGACTGCTTATGCTCCCAAGAAAGGATTCAGTGTAACTGATCAAACAATTAATAATGCCGGGACAACTGACAGAATTCTTATTCGCTATGCAGAGGTTTTATTGATCTATGCAGAAGCAAAATACGAGTTGAACGGAAGTATCAGCGATGCAGATCTTAACCTTTCAATAAACCTGTTGCGCACAAGAGTTGGCTTTGCTCCTAAACTCCTCAATGCATTTGTAACCACAAATAATTTAAGCATGCGTGACGAAATAAGACGTGAAAGAACAGTGGAGCTGGCAATAGAAGGATTCAGGTATGATGACCTGATGAGATGGAAGCTTGCCGAAACTTTACTGCCACAAAATCTTTTAGGAGCTAAATTCATTGCATCTGAGTGGGTAGGAACAAATGGAAACAGCCTTACTCTTAATTCAGATCAGGTATTGATAACTGAGCAGGCAAGTTCAAGACATTTCCGGGCAGATCGTGATTATCTATACCCGGTACCAGTTCATGAGATCACGACAAGTGGCGGAACTGTTACTCAAAATCCTAATTGGCAATAATCTTTAAAAAATTAAAACAATGAGATCAATAATCTTTATTATAATTCTTTTTATCGCGGGTTTCATTTTCTCTTCTTGTGAGAAAAAAGATTACCCGGCAGGATTGACTGAGCTCGAGCATCATTACTATGCCCTGTTTGTACCTAATAATAATTCAGCGGTTACCGTATCAAGATCACAAACTGCCTTGCTGAAATTCCCGGTACAATTTTATTCAACCTTTACCAGGGAATATGATGCAGTGGCGAAGTATGCGGTGGTAACAGGTGGTATTACTGGGCCTGCACAACGGGGAGTAGATTTTAATATAGTTGACAAGAATGGCACTGTTATTCCATCAACCGATACAACTTATTCGATCATATTTCCAAAAGCTGCACAGGCAATGGATACTATTTATATCAAGCTATTGAATAATCCTGCACCCGGTGTAAGAAAATTTGAAGTGCAAATAAAGGACAATATCACAAGCCAGTTTGATGTGGATATTTTTTCAACGGCATACAGGAGGCCGATAACGATCAACTAGCAGCAATCACAAGAAAGTTTCATAAGTAGCAAGCAAGCTTCATTATTGAAAAGTGAAGTTGAGGGTAAGACCGTGGCTTCCTTTTCATAATGAAAAGTATTATTCAGCAATCATCAATAAATAGTAATGAACCGGTTTTGTATAAAACTTTTTGTTTTCTTATCGATCACATTGTTTTCAAATATCCTTTCAGCCCAGGATACAAAAAAAGCGTTTCGTGATGCTGAAAAGCAGTTGTCGTTTTTTTATAATAATGTAGTGAAGGCAAGAGAGGATAAGAAAATATTTCCACGTTCGATCCGTAATGATTCGATAAAGGTGGTTGTTTCTAATGACTGGACAAGTGGATTCTTTCCCGGTATGCTTTGGTATATGTATGACTATACCGGTAAAAATGAATGGAGAACAAAAGCAGAAGAGTTTACATTATTAATGGAAAAGGAATCTAAAAATGCCGGGTCACATGATGTAGGATTTAAAGTGTACAATAGTTATGGAAATGGTTTGCGTCTTAGCAAAAATGCAGAATATAAAAAACACATCATACAAGGTGCGGCTACATTGATCACCCGGTTCAATAAAAATGTTGCCTGTATCCGTTCATGGGATTTTGGCACATGGCAGTACCCGGTTATTATAGATAATATGATGAACCTGGAGTTGCTTTTTGCAGCTACACGCTTAAGCGGGGATAGTTCTTATTATAAGGTTGCTGTCACTCATGCTAATACAACTATGAAGAATCATTTTCGCCCTGACTTCAGTTGTTTTCATGTTATGGATTATGATACCGTGTCCGGAAAAGTTATTGGTGGAAGCACATTGCAGGGTTATGCCGATAATTCAGCATGGGCAAGAGGCCATGCATGGGCTTTGTACGGCTTCACAATGTGCTATAGAGAAACAAAAGACCCGGAATATTTAAAACTTGCAGAAAATATCGCTTCATTTTTGATGGATCACCCACGACTTCCATCTGATAAAATTCCTTATTGGGATTTTGATGTGCCGGATATTACGAAAGAACCAAGAGATGCTTCAGCAGCTGCGATCATGGCTTCAGCCCTATATGAATTGCAAGATTATTCACTTAATAAAAAAAAGTACAAAAGCTTTGCAGATAAAATATTGAACAGTCTTATTAAAAACTATCGTTCCCTTATCGGCACCCATCATGGATTTATACTTTTACATAGTACGGGGCATAAACCAGCCGATAGCGAGGTGGACACCTCCATCATTTATGCTGACTACTATTTTTTGGAGGCTCTTTTGAGAAAGAAGAAGCTTAAATAAACAGTCTCCACAAATTCTTTAGTTCATTTGCTGTTCAGGAATAATTCGTTCAAGTTCCTCTTTTTTTAATGGAGTCTTTTTCCAATTCGGTTCATATTTCACAAACCATGAAAGCCAAATGCTTCTGGATATGCGCATCATCCATGGTTGCGAAACAACTAAAAGAACTGCATTAGCGATCATCCAATAAAAAAAACGATTATCATGTACAGACATTCCGATCAGTACAAACCACGCTATAAATGTAGCTACGCTTATTGCTACTCCCATTGCGTAACTAACATAGCCAGTGCCATAATAAAATCCTGGCTCTTTTTCTGTAGGCTGTCCGCATACTGCACAGGTTTTAGGCATTGCCATATTTTTTTTCAGACCAATACTAACATTGTTTGTAAAAAGTTTTCCCTCTCTGCATCTTGGACAACGACAGTCTAAAGTTGAAATAAGATAACTACGCTTCTTTTTATTGGGCATTATTTTGTGATATAAAATGAGAAATTATTTTTTGTAATGAAACAGCAGGAGTCACACCGGGTTGTCGCCACAATATTTTTCCTTTTTGAAAAAGCATAAGTGTAGGCACACTGGTTACGTTATAATGAGATGAAGCGGCAGGGCTTTTATCAATATCAATTTTAATTATTCTTATTTCATTACCCATTTTTGCACGAAGCTCTTCCAATATTGGTTTCATCAATTTGCAGGGGCCGCACCATTCTGCAAAAAAGTCAACAAGTACAGGTTTATCACCATTGATAATGTCGTTGAAAGTTTCTGTTTTATTTGTTGTTTCGTTCACCTTTTGTTTCCTTTTTAAAAATGCTTAAAAACAAACCACCCATTACTGCACCATAAGCTGTGCTGTTATGCCATTTGGAAGTGATCATACAGGTGCCACTGTTGCAGCCCACCAATCTCCAATACAAAAACCCTGCAACGGCGCCTAGCACCAGGCCCAGGATCAGTAATTTATTTTGAAATAGGAAGATTTTCATAAACCGCAAAGGTCTGCAATAAATTGCTTTTCGGCACAAACCTAATGGTTAAGTTGCTTTTATACTGTGACGCAAGTCACTATTTCCGATGATTTTTCCTTAATTAGTGACCTTTATATAGCCATAGCCTTCAGCCTGTTTTATCACCAGTTCATGCAAGGAATCGGGCACTGTAGTTACACCATTAAGCAGTTGATTCTTATTTATATTAAAAACCTTCATGGCTTGCTCGCAGGCTGCAAAAGTTACTTTTTTTTCGGTACCAAGTTTAATGACA